>CANGEZ010000020.1 GCA_947452875.1 Chitinophagaceae bacterium | reverse complement strand
GATAGTATTGCTTTGGCGAAAGAAAAAAAATTAATTCACACTATATTTGAAGCATACGACGGAAAAAAATACCATTCGAAAACGAAAGCTTTGATATCGTAATCATTGCATCAGTATTGCATCATATTGAATTCAAATTTCACCATGAATTTTTGCAGGAAGTACAAAGAGTATTGAAAATGGGAGGGAGGTTATATATTTTTGAACACAATCCTGCTAACCCAATGACAAGATATATTGTAAGAACTTGTGTGTTTGATAAAGATGCAAAATTGCTAAAAGCTTCCTATGCACTTGACTTGCTGAAGCAAACTGGTTTTAGTAAAACCACTAGAAAGTACATGTTATTTTTTCCCAGAATGAAATGGTTGAAGCCTTTACACCAAATAGAAATTAATATGGGAAACATACCTTACGGTGCCCAGTATATGATAAGGGCTGAGAAATAATGATCAACAGTTTGATTTTTTGATGACGAACAATTGTCGCTGTTTTACATTGTCATTGATACGACTGATATATTCTCCGATAATGCCAATGCTTAACAATTGAATGCCGCCTAGAAATAAAACAGTGACCATAATGGAAGTCCAGCCCGTAATGGTTTGATGCCAAATATATTTTGCCATCAACACGTAGATAATCATGATAAATGATATCAAAGAAACCAAAATGCCGCTAATGCTTGCAAATTTCAAAGGGAAATTAGAGAAGCTGGTAATGCCATCAATCGCAAAACGCAACATTTTATTATAGCCGAAGTTTGAATTTCCATTTTTTCGGGCGCCTCTTTCATATTCAATATAAGACTCTTTAAAGCCGAGCCAGGCAATTTGTCCTCTTAAAAATTTCGATCGATCATTCATTTTCAAAAGCTCATCAGCTACTTTTCTGTTGATGATTCTAAAATCACCGGTATCAACTGGAATTGAAATTGAGGTGATCGAATTTAATAGTCTGTAAAAAATGGCGGCTGTAGATTTTTTTAAAAAAGATTCGCCATTTCTGATTTTTCTTTTCGCATATACAACATCGTTACCTTCATTGATTTTATGCCAAAGGTTTTCTATTTCTTCCGGAGGATCCTGTAAATCTCCGTCTATCAATATAATTTTATCGCCTGTTGATTTTTCAATACCTGCAAACAATGCTGCCTGATGCCCGAAGTTTCTGCTGAAGCTGATATATTTTACATCAGATTCTTCTTGTGCTATTTTCTCTATGACTTGAAGCGTATTATCTTTACTACCATCATCAACCAAAATGATTTCAAAACTGCAATTGATTTTTTGGCACGTCTTCTTTATTCGATTGTATAATTCATACACGTTTTTTTCTTCATTAAGTAAGGGTGCAATTATGGAAAGTTCTTTTTTCAATACTTTATTTTTTTAGGAAACTTGTTGGATTCTGTTTACGTATTTTCCAATCATATCAAACTCAATATTCACAACTGTTCCAACCTGAATGTAAGAAATATTGGTATGATGATATGTATAAGGAATGATGGCAACGGTGAATTCATTTTCTTTGATATTGAAACAAGTAAGGCTGGTTCCATTAATGGTAATAGATCCTTTTTCAATAATAAGGCTTGCAAATTTTTTATCAAATTGAAATGAATATTCCCAGCTTCCGTCTCTTTCAGTAACATTTATGCAACTTGCAGTGGTATCCACATGGCCTTGTACAATATGTCCGTCTATTCTACCATTAAATTGAAGGCATCTTTCGAGATTGACAACTGTACCTATTTTCCAGGTGTTCAGGTTGGTTTTTTTTAATGTTTCTTCAATTGCTGTAACGATATGGGTATTGTTTGCCACTTTTTCTACTGTAAGACAAACACCATCATGACTTATACTTTGATCTACTTTTAACTCATCGGAAAGAGGCGACTCTATTTGAAAACTGCGGTTGGTTCCGTTGATGATAATGTCGCTGATAATGCCTTTTTGTTCTATTATTCCTGTAAACATGCTCAAATTTCGGAATTTAATAGAGATAATTTTTTATTTTGTAAATAAAACTTCTATATTTGCGTCCCGATTAAACAAATTATTTCACTAAAGGAGGTATTTACAACATGTTAATTATTGATTCAAAAGACTGCGAAAACATCGACAAGGCTCTCAAAAAGTACAAAAAGAAATTTGAGAAAAGTCGTATTTTGTTGCAACTGAGAGAAAGACAAGCTTTCATCAAGCCATCTATCAGACACCGCACAAAAGTTTTGAAAGCAGTTTACAAGCAACAGCTTGAAACCGGAAAACTGGATTAATAAACTTCCTTTTCAAACATATTTACCGACATCCATAGTTAATACATAACTTTGGTTGTCGGTTTTTTTATGCAATTTCATTCCGTAAAACATATCACCACATTTCTTGATTATCTGAAATTTCAGAAGCGTTATGCCCGACATACCATTACTTCCTATGAAAATGATTTGATCTCTTTCTTTGATTTTCTTGCTATTCAGTTTAATGAGACTTCAATAAAAAATATAAAACCTGCCTTTGTAAGAAGCTGGCTCGCAGATTTAAAATCCAATGAGTTAACGTCGAAATCAATTAATAGAAAAATATCTGCCTTAAAAACATTTTTTAAATATTTAATCAGACAAGGTGAGTTGGAAGTAAGTCCAATGACGACCATTGTTTCCCCCAAACAAAATAAAAGATTGCCTCAGTTTGTAGACAAAAGAGATACCGCCACACTTTTTACTCATGTTGAATTTACTGACGATTGGAAAGGATTAACGGAAAGAATGGTGCTCTCATTATTATACAATACAGGAATGCGTCAGGCTGAGCTCATCGGGCTTAAAGAAGATTATATTGATTATTCAAAGCACACCATTAAAGTATTGGGAAAGGGGAATAAAGAAAGAATCATTCCGGTTAGTGAAGATTTAATCAGCGAAATCAAAGATTACCGCAGGTTAAAGTATGAAACACTTGAAAAACAGGATAAGGTATTCTTGTTGGTAAGAGAAAACGGAGTTCCTTTATATCCTAAATGGGTTTATAACTGTGTAAACAAATACCTTTCACTAGTGACAACGATTGATAAAAAAAGTCCACATATACTAAGACATACATTTGCCACACATCTCAGCAACAATGGAGCCGATTTGAATGCGGTTAAAGAATTATTGGGCCACAGCAGCCTTGCCGCCACACAGATTTATACCCACAACACCATCGAAAAGCTAAAGGATATTTATAAGAAGGCTCATCCAAAAGCCTGATCATCTAAATGATAATATTTTGCGAATCTGCATAATTTTTTTTTGAAACCTTCGTTTTAAAGACTAAATTACTATTGAATAATTGCAGCAGATTTACAACTGCGGTTACCTATGAATTTTTAAGAATATTATCATCATTTAAACCACATTTTATGAACGTAAACATTCAAACCGTGCATTTTGACGCGGATGTAAAATTGAAATCACACATTGAAAAGAAAATTGAAAAACTAAATCAGTTTCACGACAAAATAACGAAAGTCGACATTTATTTGAAGCTCGACAACATTGTACACAACATAAAAGATAAAATAGTAGAGATAAAAGTAGATATTCCTAGGCATCAATTTTTTGTAAAACAAACTTGCAAATCTTTTGAACAAAGCTTTGAAATGGCGATGGAATCAGTGATTAATCAGATGAAACGTAAAAAACAAAAGAATCTGGCCTAAAGTATTTAATCAAAAAATAATAAAAAAAATCTCTCCAAATCGGGGAGATTTTTTTTATTTTAAAAACTATGAAAAAAAATTGCTTACATTTTTTTGCTATTAATCATTTTCACTTACCTTTGCCTTCCGAAAAAAAAGATAGCGCCTTTTTGTGCTTTTTTTAGGAGAGTTCTTTAGAAGATAACATTGTAAAAGAAAAGTTGAAGGATGGCTTTAAAATATAGCCATTTGAAACAGATTAACCATAGTAATTATAAGCCGAAGTAGCTCAGTTGGTAGAGCAACTGATTTGTAATCAGTAGGTCGGGGGTTCGACTCCCTTCTTCGGCTCATTTTTCGAAGGGCAGTTACCAGAGTGGCCAAATGGGGCGGACTGTAAATCCGCTGTCTTTCGACTTCGGTGGTTCGAATCCACCACTGCCCACAGTTCTTTTCATCGTTTAAGTTCGGATAACTTCAAACATTGAATAACAGACGTTGAACGTTTATTGCGGAAGTAGCTCATTTGGTAGAGCGATAGCCTTCCAAGCTATAGGTGGCCGGTTCGAGCCCGGTCTTCCGCTCACTTGATTTCTTTTAAAACAATAAATTAAAAGAAATCTGGAAATGCTCTGCAAGCCGTGGTAGCTCAGGGGTAGAGCACTTCCTTGGTAGGGAAGGGGTCGTGAGTTCGATTCTCACCTATGGCTCAAAGAAAAAATTAGACGAAAGTCTTTTAATATTATAAAGTCAAAGATTTGCAGACTTTAAAAAAAATGTAAATCGAAAAATTTTCAAAACAACACAAATTAAAATTTAAACAATGGCAAAAGAATCATTCAAGAGGGATAAACCCCATCTTAACGTTGGTACCATCGGTCACGTGGATCATGGAAAAACAACACTTACAGCCGCTATAACCGATGTTTTGTCAAAAAAAGGTTTAGCGGAGAAAAAAAATTACGATGATATCGATGGTGCTCCTGAAGAAAAAGAAAGAGGGATCACAATCAATACAGCGCACGTTGAATACGCAACTGCTACTCGTCACTACGCTCACGTAGATTGTCCAGGTCACGCGGATTACGTTAAAAACATGATTACTGGTGCTGCTCAAATGGACGGCGCTATCCTTGTAGTTGCGGCTACTGATGGTCCAATGCCACAAACTAAAGAGCATATCCTATTGGCTCGTCAGGTAGGTGTACCTCAAATCGTAGTTTTCATGAACAAGGTTGATCTTGTTGATGATCCAGAATTACTTGAATTAGTTGAAATTGAAATCCGTGAATTACTTTCTTCATATGGTTTCGACGGAGATAACACTCCAATCATCCAAGGATCTGCAACTGGCGCTTTAGCTGGAGAAGACAAATGGGTGGCTAAAATTGATGAGTTGATGGAAGCTGTTGATAGCTACATTCCATTACCTCCAAGATTAGTTGATTTACCTTTCTTGATGAGTGTTGAGGATGTATTCTCTATCACTGGTCGTGGAACTGTTGCTACTGGTCGTATCGAAAGAGGCCGTATCAAAGTTGGTGAAGCCATCGAAATCGTAGGTTTACAAGAAAAACCATTATCATCTACCGTAACTGGTGTTGAAATGTTCAAAAAATTATTGGACGAAGGTGAAGCTGGTGATAACGCTGGTTTATTGCTTCGTGGTATTGAAAAGACTCAAATCCGTCGTGGTATGGTTCTTTGCAAACCAGGATCAATTACTCCACACACTCAATTCAAAGGTGAAGTTTACGTATTGAGCAAAGAAGAAGGTGGACGTCATACTCCATTCTTCAACAAATATCGTCCTCAATTCTATTTCCGTACTACAGACGTTACTGGTGAAGTAACTTTGAACGAAGGAACAGAAATGGTTATGCCTGGCGATAATACCAACCTAAATGTTACGCTTATCCAACCAATCGCAATGGAAAAAGGTTTGAAGTTTGCGATTCGTGAAGGTGGTCGTACAGTAGGTGCAGGTCAGGTTACTGAGATCGTTAAATAAGTTTTTGCGAAAGCAGAAAGTTCTTATAGAAGATATAACTATCTTTGATTTTATAAACTAAAAGCTGTCCTGAGAGTATCGGGATAGCTTTTAGCTTTCTACGGGCATGGTGCAACGGTAGCATACGGGTCTCCAAAACCTTTGATCTGGGTTCGAATCCTAGTGCCCGTGCGAATTAAGTTGCTGGTTTAAAGTTTGATGTTTGTGTTTATCATGATAACCAACTCTCTTTTTAAACTATAAAAGAATATAAAAAAAAGAATATGAACAAGTTCACAACGTTTTTAAAAGAATCCTACGAGGAACTTACCGAACAGGTTAGTTGGCCAAAATGGGAACAATTACAACAATCAACTATGATTGTACTTGGCGCCACTCTTTTCATTACTGCTATTGTAGCTATAATGGACTTCATCGCTAGCGGTTCAATGAAATTTATTTACTCTTTATTCAAGTAATCATGGAAACAACATCTGTTGAAAAGATAGAAAAAGCTGAGAAAGAGTCTAAATGGTATGTTCTCAGAGTCGTAAGCGGAAAAGAACGCAAAGTAAAAGAATATCTAGATAAAGATATTATCCGCAATGGTTGGGATAAAGTAATCAAACAAATATTTCTTCCGGTAGAAAAAGTTTACAAAGTTGCCAATGGCAAAAAAGTAATGCGTGAGCGTAATTTCTATCCTGGTTATATCATGATGGAAGTGGCAGATAATAAATTAAGTGATGATATCATTCAACACGTTAGTAATATCAGCAACGTCATGCACTTTCTTACAGATGGTAAAGGTTCAAAAGGAAACATCATCTGTTTAAGAAAATCAGAAGTGAATAAAATGCTTGGTAAAATGGACGAAATGAGCGATCTAGGTGGTGTCACCATGAGCGAACCATTTATCATCGGTGAAACAATCAAAATTATCGATGGTCCATTCAACGACTTTAATGGTGTTATTGAAGAGGTAAGTGACGAAAAGAAAAAATTGAAAGTTCAGGTAAAAATATTCGGAAGAGCTACTCCTGTAGAGTTAAGTTACATGCAGGTAGAGAAAATTTCTTAACTATTCAGAAAAAAAGTTACATCGCCCCGAAATTTCGGGGCGTTTTTTTTTGCTGTAACAATGAAATGAATTAGCTTTGCCGCCCCAATTAGTTCTTTATCGGAATTTGTTCTTAAATGAACAGGTTTGGGAGTCCGGGCAATTGTTCGGACGTTATCACCAAAAAAATTAAAAACATGGCAAAAGAAATTACCGGCTTTGTCAAGCTCCAATGCAAAGGAGGACAAGCCAACCCAGCGCCTCCAATCGGTCCAGCGCTAGGTTCTAAGGGTGTTAACATCATGGAGTTCTGCAAGCAATTCAATGCAAGAACACAGGATAAACCCGGAAAAGTATTACCTGTATTGATTACAGTGTATGCTGACAAATCCTTCGAATTTATTATCAAAACCCCTCCAGCTGCAGTTCAGTTAATGGACGCTGCAAAAATCAGTAGCGGAAGTAAAGAACCTAACCGTGTAAAAGTGGGTAAAGTATCTTGGGCTCAAATCGAAGAAATTGCAAAAGATAAAATGTCGGACTTAAACGCATTTACTTTGAAAAGTGCAATGACTATGGTAGCAGGAACAGCTCGCAGTATGGGTTTAAATGTTGAAGGAACAGCTCCTTGGGAAAATAATTAATCGTCAACCTGCCTTAATCGGCAATTAAATTTTTTTAAAAAATGATCACTAAAAAAAGAAAAATAGCAAACGCTAAGGTTGACGCCAACAAAGCATATTCGCTTAAGGAGGCCTCAGCTCTGGTAAAACAAATTAATACAACAAAATTCGACAGCTCTGTTGATCTTCACGTTCGTTTGGGCGTAGATCCTAAAAAAGCTGATCAAGCCATTCGTGGTACAGTATCTCTTCCTCATGGTACAGGTAAAACCAAAAAAGTACTTGTATTGTGTACTCCCGACAAAGAAGCCGAAGCAACAGCTGCAGGTGCTGATTTCGTGGGTTTGGACGAATTCATTTCAAAAATTGAAAGTGGTTGGACAGACATCGATGTTATCGTTGCAACTCCTTCAGTAATGCCTAAAATTGGTAAATTGGGTAAAGTGTTAGGTCCTCGTAACTTAATGCCAAATCCTAAAACTGGTACCGTTACTAATGATGTAGCTGGTGCGGTAAATGACCTTAAAGGGGGTAAAATTGCATTCAAGGTTGATAAAGTGGGTATCATCCATGCTTCAATCGGACGTGTAAGTTTCGCACCTGAAAAGATTGCTGAAAATTGTCAGGAATTTATTAATGCTATCATTAAATTAAAACCTGCAACTTCAAAAGGTACATATCTTAGAGGTGTTAGCATGGCCAGCTCAATGAGCCCTGGTATTGCAGTTGATACAAAATCTGTTCAAAACTAAATCTCAATCGCCTAGGCTTTAGCCCAGGGAAAAAATATTTTTTATGACTAAGCAAGAGAAAAATGAAGTGATAGAATTGCTCAAAGGCAAATTCTCTCAATACAACAACTTCTACATTACTGATACCGAATCTTTGAACGTAGAGCAGGTGAGTAAATTACGTAGAGTTTGTTTCGACAAACAAGTTGAAATGAAAGTGGCTAAAAACACTTTGATTAAAAAAGCATTGGAAAGCATCGATGCAGAAAAATATGCAGGAGTTTTTGATTCTTTGCACAAAGTAACTGCCTTAATGTTCAGCGAAAATCCTAAAGAACCAGCTATGATTCTTAGCGGTTTTCGTAAAGAAAACAATAAGGATAAACCTGTATTGAAAGCTGCTTTCATCAATGGTGATGTATTCGTTGGCGACAACCAATTGAAAGCATTAACCATGATCAAAACTAAAAACGAACTTATCGGAGACGTTATTGGTTTATTACAAGCACCTATTCAACGTGTATTGGGTGCCTTGGAAAACAAGGACAATGCTAAGAAAGAAGAAGCTACAGTTGAAGCTGCTCCTGTTGCAGAAGTGGCTCCAGTTGTGGAGGCAGTTGCCGCTCCAGAAGCACCAGCTGCTGATGCAACAGACGCGCCTGTTGAAGGATAATCTGGATGCTGGATACTCTATGCTGGATGCTATGCTTGATCAAGTATCCATTATCTAGAATCAAATATCCAGTATCTAAAAAATAAAACCTGGCCGGATGGTAACCAAAAGGCAATAAACAATTTTTTTAAATCACCGCCGGAGTCGAAAACAATGAAGGCGGTAAAAATTCAAACAAAATGGCAGAAATTAAAGCATTAGCAGAAAGCTTAGTAAGCTTAACTGTAAAAGAAGTTCAGGAATTAGCTGAATTCTTAAAATCAGAGTACGGAATCGAACCAGCTGCTGCTGCAGTTGTAGTAAGTGCCGGCGACGGTGGTGGCGCAGCTGCTGCTGAAGAAAAAACATCTTTCAACGTTATCTTGAAGAGCGGTGGAGCTAGCAAGCTTGCTGTTGTTAAGATCGTTAAAGAATTAACAGGATTGGGTCTTAAAGAAGCTAAAGATTTAGTGGATGGCGCTCCAAAACCTGTTAAAGAAGGCGTCGACAAAGCTACAGCTGAAGACTTAAAAGCTAAGTTGGTAGAAGCTGGTGCTGAAGTTGAATTAACTTAATTTTCAAATGAAAATTTATAATGACTGCCCTGATTTTTCAGGGCAGTTTTTTTTGAAAAAAAGAAAAAAGTAAAAATTCAAAAGTAAAAATAGAGATACATCTACAAAGGCATATTTTTTACTTTTTACTTTTAAATTTTGAATTTATTAAAACTCCCGCCCCTCTAAAACCAGCCAACCTTTTCCTGCCATTTCGCCTTTTTATCAAAAATCTTACCAAAACTCCAAAATTCTCTTTTTTATTAAGCGATTATTCGTTTAAAATTCCTAACTTTGCCGTCCTTTAATTTGGGATTGGTGGCGCATGCCCTCAATTTTACTATTAAGGATCTACACTAAAAACGTTTTAATTTACATATGTCTGCATCTAAATCAACCGCTGCAAAAAGATTCAATTTCGGAAAAGTTGAACTCATAGCAGAACAACCTGATTTGCTGGGAATCCAGATTCAATCTTTTAAAGATTTCTTTCAATTGGAAACCACTCCTGATAAACGTAATGTTGAAGGATTGTTCCGTGTATTTAAAGAAAACTTTCCAATCACGGATACACGAAACATCTTCGTTTTGGAGTTCCTTGATTATTTTGTTGACCCTCCACGCTACACCATCGAAGAGTGTATCGAAAGAGGATTGACTTATGCTGTTCCCCTGAAAGCTAAGCTACGCTTGAGTTGTAACGATGAAGAGCACGTTGACTTCCAAACAATCGTTCAAGATGTATTCTTAGGAAACATTCCTTACATGACTCCACGTGGAACATTCGTGATCAACGGCGCAGAGCGTGTTGTCGTTAGTCAGTTGCATCGTTCTCCAGGTGTATTCTTCGGACAATCAGTGCATCCAAATGGAACTAAAATTTACTCTGCAAGAGTGATTCCTTTCAAAGGAGCTTGGATGGAATTTGCAACAGATATCAACAATGTAATGTTCGCATACATTGATCGTAAAAAGAAATTCCCTGTAACAACTTTGTTACGTTCTATCGGTTACGAAACTGATAAAGATATTCTTGAACTTTTTGGTATGGCCGATGAAATCAAAGCCGACAAAAAGACGCTTGAAAAACACATCGGTAAAAGATTAGCCGCTCGTGTACTTCGTACTTGGGTGGAAGATTTTGTGGATGAAGATACCGGTGAAGTAGTTTCTTTGGAGCGTAACGAGGTGATTTTGGAAAGAGACAGCGTATTGGATGAAAAAAATATCGCAGCAATCCTAGAAATGCAAGCAAAAAGCATTTTCGTTCAGAAAGAAGAAGTGAGCGGTGACTATGCAATCATCTACAACACATTAAATAAAGATACTTCAAACTCAGAGTTAGAAGCGGTTCAACACATTTACAAGCAATTGCGTGGTGCTGATGCCCCTGATGATGAAACAGCAAGAGGTATTATTGATAAATTATTCTTTAGCGATAAGCGTTATGATCTGGGTGAAGTAGGTCGTTATAAAATCAACCGTCGCCTTGGATTGAACTATCCACTAGATAAAAAAGTATTGACTAAAGAAGATATCATCTCAATCATTAAATACCTGGTGTTATTAACCAATGGTAAGAGTGAAGTGGATGATATTGATCACTTGAGCAACAGACGCGTTCGTACAGTAGGAGAGCAATTATATGCTCAATTTGGTGTTGGTTTGGCTCGTATGGCCAGAACCATTCGTGAAAGAATGAACGTTCGCGATAACGAGGTATTTACTCCGGTAGATTTGATTAACGCTAGAACTTTATCTTCTGTAATCAACTCTTTCTTCGGAACTTCTCAGTTGTCTCAGTTCTTGGATCAAACCAATCCTTTGAGTGAAATCACACACAAACGTCGTATCTCAGCACTCGGACCCGGTGGTTTGAGTAGAGAGAGAGCAGGCTTTGAGGTTCGTGACGTTCACTATTCTCACTATGGTCGTTTATGTACCATTGAAACTCCAGAAGGTCCAAACATTGGTTTGATTTCTACATTATGCGTACATGCGATGATTAATGATATGGGCTTTATTGAAACTCCTTATCGTAAAGTTGAAAATGGAAAAGTGGATATGAAAAAAATCACTTTCCTTTCGGCAGAAGAAGAAGATACCGCAAAAATCGCTCAGGCAAACGTTGAAATTGATGGTAAAGGAAACTTCGTTGAAGACAAGATTAAATCTCGTCAAACAGGTGATTTCCCAATCTTAGATAAAGGTGAAGTGGAATACATGGACGTTGCTCCTAACCAAATCGTTGGTTTGAGTGCTTCATTGATTCCGTTCCTTGAACATGATGATGCTAACCGTGCTTTGATGGGATCAAACATGCAACGTCAGGCGGTGCCATTGCTTAAACCAGAAGTGCCTATCGTTGGTACCGGTTTGGAAGCAAAAGCAGCTCGTGATGCAAGAATCCAGGTTCATGCTGAAGGTGATGGTGTTGTTGAATATGTTGATGCAAATGAAATTCATGTTCGTTACAAACGTTCTGAAATTCAACAGTTAGTGAGTTTTGAAGATGATTTAAAAATATACAAATTAACCAAGTTCGTAAGAACGAATCAGGAAACTTGTATCAATCTTCGTCCTGCAGTATCAAAAGGACAAAAAGTAACTGAAGGTGATTTCTTGACTGAAGGATATGCAACCAAAGGTGGTGAATTGGCCTTAGGCAGAAACCTTAAAGTGGCTTTCATGCCATGGAAAGGTTACAACTTCGAGGATGCGATCGTAATCAGCGAAAAAGTAGTTAAGGAAGATTTATTTACTTCTATTCATATCAGTGAGTTCGAAACTGAAGTTCGTGATACCAAATTGGGAGAAGAAGAATTGACCCCAGATATTCCGAACGTAAGTGAAGAAGCTACCAAAGATTTGGATCAAAATGGTATCATCAGAATTGGTGCTGCTATTAAAGAAGGCGATATCATTATTGGTAAAATCACTCCAAAAGGTGAGAGCGATCCTACTCCTGAAGAGAAGTTGCTTCGTGCCATCTTCGGAGATAAAGCCGGTGATGCAAAAGATGCTTCTTTGAAAGCTCCAAGTGGAACTGAAGGTGTGGTAATCGATAAGAAATTATTCCAACGCGCTAAAAAAGATAAGAACACCAAAGTAAGAGAAAAAGCACTTCTTGAGAAAATCGAAAAGACTCACGAAAAGAGCGAAATCGACTTATTGGAATTACTTCAAAACAAATTATTGAATTTGCTTAAAGACCAAACCAGTCAAGGCGTTAGCAATAATTTCGGAGAAGTATTAATCGGTAAAGGCGCTAAGTTCAATGCAAAAAATCTTGCCGGATTGGATTATCAAAATATCAATCCATTAGGTTGGACTGGTGATGCAAAAACGGATGATTTAATCAACACGTTGTTGCATAACTACAGCATTAAATTCAACGAAGAATTAGGAAGATACAAGAGAGAGAAATTCAATATTTCAATTGGTGATGAATTACCAGCTGGTGTATTGAAATTGGCTAAAGTTTATCTCGCTGTAAAACGTAAGTTGAAAGTGGGTGATAAAATGGCGGGTCGTCACGGTAACAAAGGTATTGTTGCTAAAATCGTTCGCCAAGAAGATATGCCATTCCTTGAAGATGGAACTCCGGTTGATATCGTATTGAATCCATTGGGCGTACCTAGTCGTATGAACCTTGGACAGATTTATGAAACAGCTTTGGGCTGGGCAGGAGAGAAGTTGGGTGTAAGATTTGCAACGCCAATCTTTGATGGTGCTTCTGTTGAAGAAATCGCTGAGCAAATTGAAAGCGCAGGCTTACCTAAGTTCGGTCATACTTACTTGTTTGATGGTGAAACTGGTGATCGCTTCGATCAAAAAGCTACTGTGGGAATTATCTATATGATTAAACTTCACCACATGGTTGATGATAAAATGCACGCTCGTTCAATCGGACCGTACAGCTTGATTACACAACAACCTTTGGGTGGTAAAGCTCAGTTTGGTGGTCAGCGTTTTGGTGAGATGGAGGTTTGGGCACTTGAGGCTTATGGTGCTTCTAACATATTGCAAGAATTGTTGACGCTTAAATCTGATGATATCATCGGAAGAGCTAAAACTTACGAAGCAATCGTTAAAGGCGACAACATCCCAAGAGCAGGAATTCCTGAATCATTCAATGTATTGGTTCATGAATTAAGAGGCTTAGGTCTGGATTTGAAATTTGAGTAATCAACCACTCAATTTCAATCAAAACAACAATTAATAACAATAACATTTATCTGAAAATAATATGGCATTCAAAAAAGAAAACCGTCCGAGAGCTGCATTTTCCAAGATTACTATTGGCTTAGCTTCTCCAGACAGTATCCTAGAAAGAAGCTACGGTGAAGTCATCAAACCGGAAACAATCAACTATCGTACTTACAAACCTGAAAGAGATGGTTTGTTTTGCGAAAGAATTTTTGGACCTGTAAAGGATTACGAATGTGCTTGCGGAAAGTACAAGCGTATCCGTTATAAAGGTATTGTCTGCGACCGTTGCGGTGTGGAAGTAACTGAAAAGAAAGTACGTCGTGAAAGAATGGGACATATCAAATTGGTAGTTCCTGTTGTTCACATCTGGTACTTCAAATCATTGCCAAACAAAATCGGTTATCTATTAGGAATGAGTTCTAAGAAATTAGAAACCATCATTTACTATGAAAGATTTGTGGTGATTCAACCAGGTATCAGAGCAGATAAAGGACAGAACTATGCCGATTTATTAACTGAAGAAGATTATCTAGACATATTGGATGCTTTACCAAAAGACAACCAAATGTTACCGGATGAAGATCCAAATAAGTTCATCGCTAAAATGGGTGCTGAAGCCGTTCATGCTATGTTGGAGCGTTTGGATTTGGATCAATTAAGTTTTGATTTGCGTAATTCAGCTGCAACTGAAACTTCTCAGCAACGTAAAGCAGATGCCTTAAAGCGTCTAAGCGTTGTAGAAAGTTTCCGTGAAGCCAATACAAGAATTGTAAATCGTCCAGAATGGATGGTGATGCAATATATTCCTGTTATTCCACCGGAATTAAGACCATTGGTTCCTTTGGATGGCGGACGTTTCGCTTCTTCTGATTTGAATGATTTATATCGTCGTGTGATTATTCGTAACAACCGTTTGAAGCGTTTGTTAGAAATTAAAGCACCAGAAGTAATCTTGCGTAATGAAAAACGTATGTTGCAAGAATCAATCGATTCATTATTTGATAACAGCCGTAAATCTAATGCTGTAAAAGCAGAAGGTGGAAGAGCTTTGAAATCATTGAGTGATGTATTGAAAGGAAAGCAAGGTCGTTTCCGTCAGAACTTATTGGGTAAGCGTGTTGACTATTCTGGTCGTTCGGTTATCGTGGTAGGTCCTGAAATGAAAATGCACGAATGTGGTTTGCCAAAAGATATGGCTGCAGAATTATTTAAGCCATTTATCATTCGCAAATTGATTGAAAGAGGTATTGTAAAAACTGTAAAGAGTGCCCGTAAATTGGTAGATAAAAAAGAAGCCATTATCTGGGATATTCTTGAAAATATTTTGAAAGGTCATCCTGTAATGTTAAACAGGGCCCCAACCCTTCACCGTTTGTCAATTCAGGCATTCCAGCCAAAATTGATTGAAGGTAAAGCGATTCATCTTCACCCATTGGTAACTGCGGCATTCAACGCGGATTTCGATGGAGATCAGATGGCGGTTCACGTGCCTTTGAGTAACGCAGCAATTTTG
>CANGEZ010000019.1 GCA_947452875.1 Chitinophagaceae bacterium | reverse complement strand
TTCAGTTATCTGATTTGTTTGTGTATTTTTTATGCTTACCGCTTCTACTTTTTTCTCCCCTAAAATATCATGAGTAACAGAATTCCAGTAAACAGTGATGTTACTTGTATTTATTACCCTGTCTTGCATGACTTTACTAGCGCGCATTTGGTCTCTTCTCACAATCATGTGTACATGGGTACAAATTTTTGATAAATACAAAGCTTCCTCTGCTGCTGTATCACCTGCTCCTACAATAGCGGCTTCTTTTCCTTTGAAGAAAAATCCATCACAAACTGCACAAGCACTAACACCAAAACCATTCAATCTTTGTTCATTTGGTAAGCCGAGCCATTTAGCAGATGCACCAGTCGAAATAATTACAGAATGAGCTTCCATCCATTTTTCTTCATCAATTTGAACTTTCAACGGATGCGATGAAAAATCAACAGCTGTAGCCAAACCATAACGAATATCTGCACCCATTCTTTTGGCCTGCTTTTCAAAATTCTCCATCATTTCCGGACCTTGAATTCCTTCTGGATATCCAGGATAGTTTTCAACCTCAGTAGTTATGGTTAACTGCCCGCCAGGTTGTATCCCCTGATAAAGTACGGGATGAAGATTAGCTCTTGAGGCATATATTGCGGCAGTATATCCTGCAGGTCCTGAACCTATGATTAGACAGCTTACTTTTTCAGTTATATTTTTTTCCATTTTTTTATAATTAGTTCTTGATAATTTTTTGTTTATCCAGCCTATCCAGCTTATCCATCCTATCTCACATCATAAGTACCATACCATGCTGCATACCCGCAAAAAGCACCTAAGGCTCCATTGGAAATATTCCCTATTACTTTATTGGGTTGAGCAAATGGATTTCCTATGCTTTGTAAGGAAAATTCCCAGGTATTCCAGAAGGTATAAGTTGCTTTGTCGATATCACATAATTTCAATGTAACGACATCACCGGCTTTGAATCCAAATTTACCATCAGGATTGTTTCTGTCGATTCCCGGATCAACCATAGTGGTGTAAGTGGTACCATCAATAATTTCATCTGAGAAAACAGAATTTCTGCCTGGATAAAAGGGCTCATCATTTTTCTTGGTGAAATATCTGATATAATTACCCAAACCGGCAGGTTCTGTGGCTTTAACAAACATATTTCTCAATAAAGTATCGGTTTCAAAAGGCACTGGCTTAAAGTATACAGAATCCGGAAACCAGTCTAATGCTGGGATTTTCGTTGTTGCATTATATTCTAACCCATCAACTACAATTCTCAATGTATAATTATGATTCAATTCGCCATTAAAGGCCGTATTTAATGTGGCAGTATCAATGCTATAATAGTACGAATTAAATCCAGGAACTAACGGGCGATTGTACTCTATTAATTTATGAGTAAGTGTACCATTTGATACGTATACATCTGCATTGTGAATGAAAGAGGATTCATATAAAGCCGGGCTTAACTGACTGAAATAATCTACACTTTTAGATAACATTACAACCGGAGCTTTGTCATTTTCAATTTGGGCATCAACAACCAATGTTGGCTTGGATGCATCTAAATTGAAATTGATATTTTTTTCGCAGGAAGAAAGTAAAATCAAAACTGCAATCCAACACATTTTATTCATGTTGCAAATTTATACAAAACTTATGTTGGTCGGTGATATTCATAAAAAAACCCCGAAAATTTCGGGGCTATATTTTAAAAAGTTTTTATTATCCTAAATAAGCTTTAAGCGCTCCACTATAGCGAGCTTTTTGCAAGCGCTTTATAGCTCTTTCTTTAATTTGACGAATACGTTCTTTAGTTAAATCGTATTTCTGACCGATTTGCTCGATTGTTACTCCATTTTCTCCATCTAATCCGAAGTATGCATTTACAATTTCAGCCTCACGAGGACTTAAAGATTTAAGAACCCTGCGGATTTCATTTTTCAATGAATCATGCATAACGTCTTCATCTGTTTCATCACCACCTTTCAACAAATCGCCCATGGCTACATCTTCAGCTTCGTGAACCGGAGCATCCAATGAAGTATGTCTTGTATTTGACTGGAAAATATTATTGATTTCAGTTTCACTCATTTCAAGCAATTCTGCTAATTCCTCGGTTGAAGGTTCTCTTTCATGCTCTTGCTCAAAAGCCATATATGCTTTGTTCGCTTTGTTGTATGTACCGATTTTATTTTGTGGTAAACGAACCAATCTACCTTGTTCAGCCAAAGCTTGTAATATAGATTGACGAATCCACCATACTGCGTATGAAATGAATTTAAAACCTTTAGTTTCATCAAAACGTTGAGCTGCTTTAATCAAACCTAAATTTCCTTCGTTTATCAAATCACTTAATGAAAGACCTTGGTGTTGGTATTGTTTAGCCACCGAAACTACGAATCTTAAGTTGGCCTGAACTAGTTTATCCAATGCTCTTTGGTCTCCCATCTTAATTTTTTGAGCCAAAATAGTTTCCTCTTCAGGTGTAATCATTGAAATTTTAGAAATTTCCTGCAGATATTTCTCAACGGCTTGTGAATCACGATTGGTAATCTGCGTAGCAATTTTGAGTTGTCTCATTTTTTGGAGTTAAATTCGGAATTAAGTGTGTGTGAAACTATGACAATCTTCTTGGAAGAATTGTTGCAAAAAGTAAGAAATATTTTAATATCCCAGTCACTTTTCAACAGCACACAAAGGTAATATTCAAAATTTGGATTTCATAGTGATTTTAAAAAAATAAAAAACATTTTTTTTACTGATATGCATTTGATTTATATAGAAAAAAAACTGCATTTTAAATGATCGTCTAAAAAGTAGATTTTTGAAACATTTCAAATAAAATTTGTGATTGGGGTTTGATGTAGAAATAAATTTAAAAGTGAAGTAATTAAGGAGTTATGTGACAATAAAATTCAAATCTTACATTTGCAACATGATAATAGATTTACGCTCAGACACTTTCACCAAACCCACTCCTGAAATGAAAGCCGCTATGATGGCTGCTGAAGTTGGAGATGATGTATTTGGTGAAGACCCTTCAGTTAATAGATTAGAGTCCTTTACTGCAAACATGTTTGGAATGGAAGGGGCCCTGTTTTGTCCTAGTGGCACCATGACCAACCAAATTGCCATCAAATGTCATACGCAGCCAGGTAACGAAGTGATTTGCGAAAAAAACAGTCATGTTTACATTTATGAAGGTGGAGGCATTGCTTTTAATAGTAGCTGCCAGGTAAAACCAATTGATGGTAATAGAGGTAGAATTAAAGCAGAACAAATTGAGTCGCTTATCAATCCCGACGACATTCACAAGCCAGTTACTTCTTTAGTTTCAGTTGAAAATACATCAAACCGTGGTGGCGGCAGTTGTTATGAATTTCAAGATTTCATAGACATAAAAACTTTATGTGATAAAAATAATTTGAATTTTCATCTTGATGGTGCAAGACTTTTCAATGCGATTGTGGCTAAAAATGAATCCCTTGATTCTTATGGAAAAGTGTTCGATAGCATTTCGATTTGTTTGAGTAAAGGACTTGGCGCTCCAGTTGGGAGTTTGCTTTTAGGAAATCATGCTTTTATCAAACAAGCTAGAAGAACTAGAAAATTATTTGGTGGCGGTATGCGACAAGCCGGCTTTTTGGCTGCCGCCGGAATTTATGCATTGGAAAACAATATCAAAAGATTGGAACAAGATCATCAACATGCAAAAGCCATTGCCAATGCTTTATCAAAAAAGGATTTTATTTGCGACATACTTCCGGTAGAAACCAACATTGTGATTTTTGAAGTTAAAGGGAAATACTCAGCGGCTTCTTTTGCAGAATACCTCAAAGAAAAAAATATCCTTTGCATTCCTATATCTACAACACAAGTGAGAATGGTAACGCATTTGGATGTCAGCGAAGAAATGGTTGGGCGATTGATCGAGGTGATTGAGAAGAGTTAGATGGATGCTGGATGCTGGATACTGGATCAATAGGATGATAAGTTTAATGGTTTAAGTTGCTTCGCTGCCTGCCTGCCGGTAGGCAGGGTTTAAGGTTATTTTTAAATAGGCAATTTCTAATTAATACGAAACCATTCAACCCACGAAGTGATTTAATCCATTAAACCCTGCCTACCGGCAGGCAGGCAACGAAGCGTTTTAACCCACAACCTACCAAATCATCAAATTAAATTAAATTGCGCCCATAAATTAAACTATGTTACCAAAAATCAACCCAACCCAAACCTCCGCCTGGAAAGCTTTAGCTGATCATTTTGAAGTTTTAAAAAACAACAGTATAAAAAGTCAATTTGAAAACAATCAAAATAGATTTGAAGAATTCAGCATCACTCAAGGTGATATTCTTTTTGATTACTCTAAAAACAATATCAATAAAACATCCATTGAGTATTTAATTCAGCTTGCCAACGAATGCGAACTTTCTGCTGCGATTAATGCGATGTTCGATGGCGAAAAAATCAATGAAACAGAAAACAGAGCCGTGTTGCATACCGCGTTAAGAAATTTCTCTTCAAATCCTGTTATTACAGACGGCAAAAATGTAATGCCGGACATCAGAAAAGTATTAGACCAAATGAATGAATGTTGCAATAATATTCATGAAGGATTTTGGAAAGGCTATACCGGAAAGAAAATAAAATACATTGTAAATATTGGTATTGGCGGCAGCGATTTAGGACCAGTAATGGTAACTGAAGCCTTAAAACCTTATTGGATAAAAGGCATTCAAACTTATTTCGTAAGCAATGTTGATGGTACCCATATTGCTGAAACCTTGAAAAAAGTAAATGCGGAGGAAACAATATTTCTTATCGCCAGTAAAACTTTTACCACACAGGAAACCATGACCAATGCTCATTCTGCAAGAGATTGGTTTTTAAGTCAGGGGGCAACTGAAACAGATATTGCCAAACATTTCATTGCGTTAAGCACAAATGCTGCTGAAGTTATTAAGTTCGGAATCGACCCGGCGAATATGTTCGAATTCTGGGATTGGGTTGGTGGCAGGTATAGTTTGTGGAGTGCCATTGGATTGTCGATTGCGTTAACCATTGGTTATGACAATTTTGAATACCTGCTAAAAGGTGCTGAAGCTGCAGATATCCATTTCAAAACAACTTCATTTGAAAAAAACATTCCTGTTTTAATGGCATTAATAGGCATCTGGCACAGAAATTTTTTCAATGCACCAACAGAAGCCATTTTACCCTACGACCAATATATGCATAGATTCGCCGCTTATTTCCAACAAGGAAATATGGAGAGCAATGGTAAATATATCGACAGAAATGGCGACAAAGTGAATTACGAAACTGGACCGGTTATTTGGGGCGAACCTGGCACGAATGGACAACATGCATTTTATCAGTTGATTCATCAAGGCACACAAATTATTCCTTGTGATTTCATCGTGGCTGCTCAATCGCATAATCCGGTTGGAGATCACCAGCAAAAATTATTGAGTAATTACTTTGCACAAACCGAAGCGCTAATGAATGGCACCGACCATGAAAATCCATATCGAGTTTTTGAAGGCAACAGACCAACTAACTCATTTTTGATTAAGAAAATCACACCTTATACACTTGGACAAATGGTGGCTTATTATGAGCACAAAATATTTGTTCAAGGCATCATCTGGAATGTTTACAGTTTTGATCAATGGGGCGTTGAGCTTGGGAAAATATTGGCAAACAAAATCTTACCGGAATTGCTACATAATGAAGAAATCAAATCACATGATGCTTCAACAAATGGTTTGATTAATGTGTATAAAAAAATGAGATAAGAATCATTGTTTAATAAGTTCAAAAGGTTCAATTCGTTCAATGTTGTTGCATCAACCTTTTGAACGAATTGAACCTTTTAAACATCTTGAACCTTGATACTTTATTTTTTCCTTCCTTCCTCTACATTTTCATTTAATACTGAAGCCACCCCTTTTTCAATTAATAGTTTTACTTCTTTGATTGTTTTATTGGAAACGACTCTCATTGTATAAATACCTCCTGCAAGATTCGATTCAGAAAAATGTTTTGTAAAAATCCCTGACTCTGTTTTCGCTGAATATCTTTTAATAACTTTTCCATTAACGTCAATAATCAGTATCACCAAAGATTGCGGATTTGTTGAATTGGCTTTTACATCTAGATTAAAATTCCCATCATTAGGATTAGGGTAAACATTGAGTTCCAATTCTATTGGTTCAGCATTTGAACCTAACTTGGCAGTTGGAATAATTATAGTTCCTGTAGGACAACCGGTATGTGTAAGTGCCTGTGTTTTTGCAGTACCTAAAATGCCGCATGGCGTTTGTCCTTTGCAGGTTACACTACCTCCTATGTATCCAGTGTTGAATTGCAGGGTTATTGATGAACTATCTGTAGCAGCTGAAACTATAACAGTATTGTTAGGCTTAGTCCACCTGTAAACAGAAGCTGCAACTTGCGTTGCAGATGGAGCTGCAACTACCACAGTATATGTAATTTGATCTCCAATACATGCATTGTAACTTGCAGTACTAGAAGTTATACTTGTTGGGGTTGGTGGAAGCAATGTAGCATTTAGAGCTACTGTTTTTGAAGTGCTCTCACTACAAGGCGTAACCGAAGTTACTGACAAAGTATCTTTTGTAAATCCAGTAAGGAAAGTCACAATTACAGCAGTATCATTTACACCTAAAGCGTTGATATGAGTTATCGTTGCTTTGGTTCCAACTTTCAATAACCAATTGTAAGAAGTAGCATAAGTTACTTTTTTGATTCTATATGTTTCAGACACCAATCCACAAACATTGGTAACTGCGACAATTGATGTTGGTGTAAATTCTTTCTGAACAGCAGCAGGAGCAGCAGCCACACGTTTATAAACAGTCAATGTTTTTGCAATACTATTTCCACAAGGACTGATTGATTGTACAGAAATACTTCCGGAAACAAATGAAGATGCAAAAACTACATTCACATTTGTTGTTCCTTGACCAGAAACTAAAGTAGCTCCTGTTGGAACCGCCCACAAATAAGATGCTGCATTATTTACAGCTGCTATTGTATAATTGACGTTTGCACTTTGAGAAGCACTGCCAATTGAAGCACAAACATCAGCCAACCCATTTATTAAAGCTGGAGCAGCTGGTGCTGTTTTATTAAGCGTTAACGTTTTTGCGGTACTATTTCCACATCCAGATACAGCTAATACAGACAAGACTAATGTAGAAGGAGCTGCGGGAAATCCAATGGTTATGCTGCTGGAATCAGTTGCGTTTACGCTTACCAGTTGTGCACCGGTAGGCAATGTCCAACGATATGAAATTACAGATGAAGCATTTGTTGCTGGAGGTGTAGCTACATAAGTAATATTTGATCCACCAACATAAGGACAAATATAGGTAACTGCTGTGCTGCCTCCTATTCCTGTTATAGCAGCTGGAGCACCTGGAACGGCCTTGCTGATTGACAACGTCCTAGTAATGGTAGTACCATCACAACCTTTAACCACAACCGTAACGGTTCCTGTAGTGAAAGCTGTAGTATATTTTACTTTTACAGAACTTCCTGTTCTTATCGCACTCATGCCCATAGTCGTTGCATTTGAAACAGACCAGGCATAGGATGATGCATCTACTGCAGTTATCGAATAAAGTGCGCTGTCTCCTATTCCTATATTGCCGCAAGCATTTGTATTACCTGTTATTGCGGCTGCAACAGAGAAGTTACATGTAGAAGCACTAACCACTAATGGTGATGTAGCGGTATTAGTACAGCTAGTGACAGGATCAGTGTAAGTATAATTAATAATAAATGTTCCAACACCTGAAACTGCAGGATTGAATGTATTAGCCGACACTCCAGTTCCGCTGAATGTACCGCCTGTTGGTGTACCGCTTAATGCAATTGGATTACTCGTTACACTAAGTGAAGGATAGTTTCCTGCATTTACTGTAGGAATCTGATTGACCGTGAAATTTAGGAAGGCCAATGAATCACAACCTGCTGTATTTAAAGTTGTAAAGCTGTATGTTCCGGAAGCCTGGTAGTTCGTGCCATTCCACAAATAAGGCAATTGATTCGAGCAACGACTAACGTTAGTTGTACTTGTTGATGTTTGTTTTACTACAAAGTTCAAAGTCGCTATTGAATCACAGCCAGCTGCATTTGTAGTTGTAAAACTAAATGTGCCTGAAGTTTGATAATTAGTTCCATTCCATGAATAGGGCAATTGGTTTGAACAACGACTTACGTTAGTTATACTTGAAGACGTTTGTTTCACTGTAAAATTCAATGTAGCCACTGAATCACAGCCAGCAGCATTGGTTGTTGTGTATAAATATATTCCTGTTGCTTGGTAATTAGCTCCATTCCATAAATAAGGCAATTGATTCCAACAACGTGATACATTAGTAATGCTTGATGAAGTTTGATTGACTGTAAAATTCAATGTTGCAACTGAGTCACATCCAGCTGCATTGGTAGTTGTATATGAATAAGAACCTGTTGTCTGATAATTAGTTCCATTCCATAAATAAGGCAATTGATTCGAGCAACGGCTAACGTTAGTAACACTTGAAGTAGTTTGTTTTACCGTAAAATTCAATGTTGCTACAGAATCACATCCACCTGCATTAGTTGTTGTATATGAATAAACTCCTGTTGTCTGATAATTAGTCCCATTCCATAAATAAGGCAATTGGTTCGAGCAACGGCTAACGTTAGTAACACTTGAACTAGTTTGTTTTACCGTAAAATTCAATGTAGCCATTGAATCACAACCTGCTGCATTTGTAGTTGTAAAACTAAATGTGCCTGAAGTTTGATAATTAGTTCCATTCCATAAATAAGGCAATTGATTCGAGCAACGGCTAACGTTAGTTGTACTTGTTGATGTTTGTTTTACTGTAAAATTCAATGTCGCCACTGAATCACATCCTGCTGCATTGGTTGTTGAGTATGTGTAAATTCCGGTTGTCTGATAATTAGTTCCATTCCATAAATAAGGCAATTGATTTGAACAACGGCTAATGCTAGTAACACTTGAACTAGTTTGTTTTACCGTAAAATTCAATGTAGCCACTGAATCACATCCTGCTGCATTGGTTGTTGAGTATGTGTAAATTCCGGCTGCTTGATAATTAGTTCCATTCCATAAATAAGGCAATTGATTCGAGCAACGGCTAATACTAGTAACACTTGATGAAGTTTGATTGACTGTAAAATTCAATGTTGCTACAGAATCACATCCAGCTGCATTAGTTGTTGTATATGAATAAACTCCTGTTGTCTGATAATTAGTTCCATTCCATAAATAAGGCAACTGATTCGAGCAACGGCTAACATTTGTTGTACTTGTGGTTGATTGCTTTACTGTCAGATTTAGAGTAGCCAATGAATCACAACCTGCTGCATTGGTTGTTGTAAAAGTGTAAGTGCCTGTTGTCTGATAATTAGTACCATTCCATAAATAAGGCAATTGGTTCGAGCAACGGCTAACGTTAGTGGCACTTGAAGTTGAAGCACAAATTGGAATTGTAGTTGTCCACAATCCCCTACCATGAGTTGCCGCTAACAATGTATTATCAGCAGTTCTGTATTTCAGCATATCTGTTCTAACAGCAGGAAAAGTTGGGCTTGAGCTCCAAATAGTTGAAGCGCCATTGATGAGATCTGTTGTATAAACGCCCATTTCAGTAGCAATGATGGCTTTGGTATTAAAGCCCGGATAAAACATGCACCATCGAACAGGCATATCAGGCAAATTGCCATCAATAGCTGTCCATGTTGTTCCTGCATCTGCACTCATCATCACATTATTAACTCCATAGCTTGAAGAGGTAGCCAATAAATACTGTTCTGTAGTTCCAAAATTGATGCATGATACCGAACCTGTAACAAAAGTTCCTGTTAGGTTAACTCCTGCTGAAGCAGAAGCCGCTGTATTGGCATTTGCTAAATAAGTTATTCTTCCTCCTGCAGTTCCAAAATAAACTTTATTGGCAGTATATGGAGAAACAGCCACGCAACTTACTTTCGAACTGTTCAATGCAGTTATTCCTGTAAGTATGCTAGCTCCGGTTGGAAGACCAGTTGTTGAATAATAACTTCCGGCCGCTGTAGTCAAAGCAGTTGTCCATCTAAAAATTTCTCCTGCATCAGCTGCAGCATAAATAATATTAGCTGTGTTATCGTAATCAAAAGGATTGATAAAACTTCCAAAACTTGCAGGAGTTAACGAGGTCCCTTTATAAAAATTTATAGAAGACCAGCTAGATCCTGAATTCGTGCTTCTTCTGTATGCATTGTAAACATAAGAACCGAATTGGTTTTGTGGTTGATCTTGATCAATAGCTACAAAACAGCCATCACCTCCTACAACTTCAGTTGAAGTCGTCAAACCTGCTCCATTGAGCTGATGGGTACCATTATCCTGTGCACCAGCCAAAAAATAATTAGGACTAGTCGCACTTGTGGGGTGAATGGCACAAGAATAAAACTGTTTGATTCTCAAGCCTGCATTTCTGTCTCTAATGGTTGTGCCGCCATCTGCAGAATAATGTATTCCACCATCACAGCCCCAAAGCAATTTAGTACCGCCATCATACCACAAAATCTTATGTATATCAGCATGTACATATTGCCCAGTTGTACCCACCCAGGTAGAAATTTTTGTCCAAGTGGCTCCTCCATCTGTAGTTTTATAAGATTCCAAACCACCAATGATTACTTGATTGGTATTTGCAGGGTTTATACTTATAGATAATGCATACCATCCTTGTCCACTTGCCCAACCTGATGTAGGCTGACCAGTTGTTGCAGCCCAATTAGTACCTCCATCAGTTGATTTATAAATGGTAGGAATTTCATAAGTAGCATTTGCCGGTAAAGCATATAAAACATTTCCGCTAACAGCAATTTCAGCTCGCATGTTATAAGTTGGAAATGCAGTAACTGGTGCTGTCCATGTAGCACTGGTAACAGTAGAAGGTGCATCTGTATATCTATAAGCTTGTGCAGAAAAAATTCCAGACACTACATGCAATCTACCCAACGTTGAAGTTGAAGAAATTTCTAAATCACAGATATCTGCTGTCAAGCCTGAGGGTGTAATTGAAGTCCATGAACTTCCGCCATCATTTGATCGAAACAATCCCAAGCCTCTTGTACCTAAATAAATATTTCCTTGATAGTCACACAAAATACGAGTGCAATAACCATAGCTGGTTGTGCTTGATAATTGAGTCCAAGTAACACCATGATCAGTGCTTTTAAAAACACCATTACCTTTTACAGCATCGGCATTGTAATAGGCTTCACCAGTAGAGAAGTACATGATATTGTTGTTACTGGGATCCTGACAAATATCTGTTACAGCAAGGTTACTCAAATAATCATTCACTAATGTCCAGTTTGACGGAGCGGTTGTTATGTCTGTTGTTTTCCATAAACCACCATCAACGCCACCAATCCAAACCGTTTTGTGCGTTGCATCAGCAGAATCTACCAGAATAGCTCTAATTCTTCCAGATGTGATACCACTGTTAGCTCTTGTATTTCCATTGCTGGTTCCCACTACATCACTATTAGGACCTCTTTCCGTCCAAACTAAATTTATCGCTGAAGATGGAGTGCCCGTTCTATTTGATAACACATCTGCTCTTGACTGCTTGGTAAATTGAATGGCTTCCAATAATTTTTCTTTGGGTACTTTTCCGGTAACTGGATTTTTTGTTAAGTTGTACTCAAATGCTGCCGCTTTATCCGGGCCATCGTATTCATCATTTTCTTCCTCCCCTTCTTTACCTTCTCTCTCTCTTTCGTGCTCATGCTTACGCTCTTGTCTTTTTTCTTTATTAAATAAATTGAAATGAAACTTTTTTTCTTTTTTTATTTCCTGTGCGTTTACAGTTACGCCCAAAAACAAAATAAAAATAATGAGTAACAAACCAGATAGAATTGATCTCATAATCAATTAAAATTTATAAAAAAATAATGTATAAATGGAACGCAGCGGTAATTGGTGAAGCGAATGTAAACATTAGCGTCCATAATTGGAAATATCTTCGATTCAATTATTAATTTATAAGCATTAATACTTGGACAAATATGAATACAAAAAAGCCCCGAAATTTCGGGGCTGAATATTGTTATAAAAAAATTATTACCATTTATCAACTTCTTCTGTACTGCCATTGTCCATTGATGATGTATCAACTGGAGCCTCTTCAATCGGAGCAGATGAAGTTTCTGAAACAGATTCTTCAGTTTGTACAGAAGGAGCTTCGTCGCCTTCATAAGGTGTATCATGATTGAATGCATCAAAATCAAAATCAGGCATTAAATCTGTTTTCACATGATCTATTGTATCATTCAATCCTTTTAAAAACTTATTGAAATCTTCTTTGTATAAAAATATTTTATGACGATCGTAGCCATCAGAATCAAATCTTTTACGACTTTCTGTAATGGTTACATAAAAATCACTCCCACGAGTTTCCCTTACATCAAAAAAGTAAGTTCTTCTTTTACCAGCTTTTACACGAACACTGTAAACGCTATCCATTTTTTTGTCGTTGTTTTCGTAACCCACTTTATTAATTTTTAATGTTTAATATAATTCACTATTAAAAGAGCATGACAAAGATAAATTTGTTTTTGATATGACAAAATATTTGATAAAAAATGAATGAGATGTATTTTAGTCTTCATTTCCCTCATTTTCAGACATTTGTTGCTTTTTATACATTTCCGCATACAACCCATTTTTCAAAAAAAGTTCTTGATGAGTGCCCGATTCCGCTATTTTGCCATGGTCCATCACGATAATCTTGTCGAATCTGAACAATGAAAAAATTCGATGGGTAATGATAATAGCCGTTTTTTCAGCAAGCGCTTCGTTCAGATTTTCTAAAATCTGCTTTTCTGTACGGGCATCAACTGCACTTAGGCAATCGTCGAAAATAACAATTTCAGGTTTTTTAATCAGTGCCCTTGCAATGGAAATTCGTTGTTTTTGTCCACCTGACAATGTTATACCACGCTCCCCAACTATTGTTTGAAATCCATTTTCGAATTTCATGATTTCATTAAAAATACCTGCGGCTTTGGCTGCGTTTTCAACTTCAATAAACGACGCATCTGGCTTTCCAAATTTTATATTGTTTTCTATAGTATCGCTGAATAAAAAATTATCCTGCGGTACATAGCTAATTTGCGATCTCAGAGATTTCAATCTTATTTGTTGAATGTCGGTGTCGTCGAATTCAAGACTGCCATTATCTGCTTCATACATTCTCAACAACAATTGAGCAATGGTGGTTTTGCCTGAACCTGTTTTTCCAATAATGGCAATTTTCTGACTTTTTTTTATTTCTAAGGAAAAATCTTGAACCGCGTGAATGCCGGTGTTTTTATAAGTAAAATTCAGTTGTTTGAATTTGAGATTACCTTTCAATGAATAATCTTTTGCTTCAGGGCTATCTGAAATAGAAGAAGGAGTTTCCAAGAATTCATTGATTCTTTTTTGAGATGCGGCTGCTCTTTGTGTCATGCTTGCCGTCCACCCGATAGCACTTACTGGAAATGTAAGCATCTGAATGTATAACACAAATTCTGCAATTTTACCAACTGACGCTCCTTCCACATGGTGCACCACATCCAAAGAACCGATAAGAATGGTAATTAATGTACTCATTCCAATCATTAACCCCATAGTAGGAAAATAAATAGAATCTGTTTTTGCCAAACTCAAAGCACTTTCTCTATAATGTTCACTATTTTTTTTGAAAAACGAAATCATATCTGCTTCCTGAACAAAAGATTTGATTACTCTAATTCCGGAATAAGATTCTTGTGCGTTGGCGGTGAGGTTACTAAGTATCTGCTGAATCTTTTCGCTTTTTTTGTTGATGATGGCGTTTACGTAATAAATGGTAATAGCCAAAAGTGGCAATGGTAATAATGCATACAATGTCAATCGAACGTCTGATTGCAACATAAAATAAATGCTGAATCCAATCACAGCTGCCAGATTAATAAAATACATTAAAGCAGGACCGGTGTACATTCTCACCCGACTCACATCTTCTGAAATCCTGTTCATCAAGTCGCCGGTTGTGTTTTTTTTATAAAAAGTAAAATCTAAATTTTGATAGTGATGGTAAATTTCATTTTTCTGGTCAAACTCAATATGCCTGCTCATGACAATAATGGTTTGTCTCATCAGAAACATAAAAAAGCCGCTGATGATGGCCAAAATAAAAAGCGCAATCCCAGCATATAATATTTTTTGACCGAAACTCATAACCGAAAAAAAATGGATAAAATACCTGACTACAAAATTATATTCATGATATCCAGTAACAGACTGGCTAGTTGATGAATCATTTTTTATAGAGGCAACAACCGTGTTCACTATATATCCGGTGAACTGCGGATATAAAATTCTAAAATAATTAGTTAGTAGTACAAATAAAATTCCCAATAAAAAAAGCCATTTGTATTTCCGGAAATATTTGTTGAGTACTGAGAGATGTGCCATGAAGCAAAAATAAACAAAATGATACTTCTTAAGGATTAGAAATAATTTAAACCTTGTTGCTCAAATCTTTATTATTAAAACCATTGACCAAACTCATTTCTATTTTGTATGAAATGGGTAAAATTTATACAAGAATAAAAAAAAATGGCCATTAAATCCTTCCGAAAATATACAGAAAAAAGGTTCGAAAATTTGAATCAACTGCTTTCAAAACCAATACCTAAAAGTAGTCTTGACACCTTTCATCAAATAAGGATTGAAATAAAAAAATTGAATGCGTTAAGCCGATTCCTTCAATACAATAAGATGAATTTCTTACATAAGAAAACAATGTCAACACTCGAATTGATATTTTCTACAACAGGGAAAATCAGAGAAATACAAGTGGGACTTCAACTTATTAAAACATCATTTCCTGAAATGAGGACTCATGAATGTGTGGGAATTTTAAAAAAAAGACAAATAAATTATCAAGCAGATTTCACTAAGAAAGTCAGTAAATATGTAGATATCGACAAGAATTCAAACGTAAAAGACATCAAGATTGATAAGTTAATGCTGAAAAAATACATTGGATTACTTTTAGAAAGTAAGCAACAAATTGCGAAAGGGCACAATGCGCTTCCTTCAATTATACATAAAATCAGAGTTAATTTAAAAGACGCTGCTTATCTCTCTAGATGGTTGAACTCAGAAAAGCAAAATCAAAAAGACATAAAATTCATTTTGGAATTAGGTGAATGGCATGATCTCGTTTCATTAAGAAAATTAATTTTTAAAACACTCGCCAAAAAAGAGTTTAATGAATTAAATACCAGTCAGTTAATACACGTAATCGAAAAAATAAATAGAAGTGTCGACTTGAAATTAAAACAATTGATAAGAGGATATGAAAGGAAAAACTAAAAGATAAAGGCATAAAAAAAGGACAACTCAACTAATTGGGTTATCCTTTTTGGCGGAGAAAGAGGTACTCACACCGCATATACTATTTTACTGATTATCAATTAGTTGTCGTTATTCATGACGCGTCAACGTCACAAGTTGCAAAATGTTTTTTGGCAGGGCGACCGTTAATGCCAAAATCCCTCTTGCAACGGTTCAAAT
>CANGEZ010000018.1 GCA_947452875.1 Chitinophagaceae bacterium | reverse complement strand
CTATTATGTAAGTCAAACTACAAACTGCGGCGAAAGTCCAAGAGCTTCAATAACGGTTACGGTTAACCCAACACCATCGGCGCCAACTGTTGGTTCGCCTTTGTCATATTGTATTGCTGCCACTGCAGTTCCTTTAACTGCAACTGGAACAAACCTATATTGGTATACAGTTCCTTCAGGCGGAAGTGGTATAAGCAGCTTAACTCCTTCTACAACTTCAGTTGGGACGACAACTTATTATGTCAATCAAACTATTTTAGGTTGTGTAAGCCCCAGAACTAGCTTGGATGTTACCATAACAGGCTTGCCGCCGGCGCCGGTTGTCAATCCATCTTCTTACACATATTGCCAGCTTGAACCCTCTCAAGCACTTACGGCCAATGGTAGTAATCTTTTATGGTACACTTCAGCAACTGGAGGAACCGGAAGTAATGCATCTCCAATACCATCTACATTAACTACAGGAACAACATCATATTTTGTTACTCAAACTTTAAGTTGCGGAGAAAGCCCAAGAACTGAAATAACAGTTATTGTAAACCCAACTCCACTTGCGCCAACAGTAAACTCACCTGTGGTTTATTGTCAAGGTGTAACGCCAAACATCCTTACCGCTGTTGGAAATAATTTATTATGGTATGATGTAATTTCAGGCGGCACAGGCTTATCAACTGCACCAACCCCTTCAACAATAAACACAGGTAACACCAGTTATTTTGTAAGTGCAACAACCGGTTCTTGTGAAGGACCAAGAGCAGAAATAGTTGTTACAGTAAATATAACACCTGCAGCTCCTTTGGTAAATACTCCTGTAACTTATTGCAAGGGTAATGCTACAAATCCACTAACTGCAACAGGTAATAATTTACTTTGGTACAATTTAGCAACTGGTGGAACTGGATCAAGCAGTTCTCCTTTCCCATCAACTAATACTACAGGGACCGTTGCTTATTTTGTAAGTCAAACCATTGGAGTATGTGAAGGGCCAAGATCTAATATTAATGTTGTCACTTTGGCCACTCCAAATGTAGGTCCTGATCAAAAAGATACGGTTTGTTTTGGCTCAAGCTATGATTTAACAGGTGTTTTTAATACTAATGGATTATCCGTTAATTGGTCACAAAATGGATTTCCAGTTATTGATCCAACTTTAATAACTGCTTCAGGTATTTACCAAATTGATGTCACGAATTCGAATGGATGCGCTGATACTGCGTTATTTACTTTTAATGTAAGACCTCCAGTAAAAGCATTCGCCGGGAATGATACCATTGGTATAAAAAATGGCAATCATCAATTATTTGCAACTGGTGGAGACCGATATGAATGGACGCCTTCTTCCATGCTTAACTTTTCAAACATTCAAAATCCGATTGCCACTTTAAATGATGATCAACTTTTTGTGGTAACAGTATATAATAGTATTGGTTGCACTGATAAAGATTCTGTATTTATTAAAGTGTATCAGCAACCAAAAGACTATTACTATATTCCTAGTGCATTTTCACCTAATGGTGATGGTTTGAATGATATCTTCAGGCCAATTCCTGTGGGCATCAATTCTCCTGATTGTGAATGGTTCAGAGTTTATAATAGATTTGGACAATTGTTATTTTCTACAACACAATGGATGAAGGGTTGGGATGGTCGTTACAAGAACAACCCTCAACCAATTGGCACTTATGTGTGGTCGTTAGGATACAAAGAAAAAGATGGTTCTACGAAAGTCTTAACTGGAAGTGTATTGATTATAAAGTAGGGATGGATACACTAGATAAACTGGATAAGCTGGATAAACTGGATAAGCTGGATAAACTAGATAGACTGGATAAGCTTGATAAACTGGATAGACTGGATAAACTGGATAAGCTGAATTAAATATTGGGAGTTGGGATAGTCTAGATAAAAAGATCATCAAATGAATATTATTTTACTTTCAAAAAAAGCATAAAAAAAGCCACTCAATGAGCGGCTTTTTTTTATTTTGAATTTCAAAATTAAACTTTGAAGTGAGCAAAAGCTTTGTTGGCTTCAGCCATACGATGGGTATCTTCTTTCTTTTTGAAAGCAGCACCTTCACCTTTACTTGCAGCAACGATTTCGTTAGCTAATTTATCAGCCATGCTACGTCCGTTTCTTTCACGGCTATATCTGATCATCCATTTGATGCTCAAAGAAATTTTTCTATCTGGTCTTACTTCAGAAGGAATTTGGAATGTAGCACCACCGATACGACGGCTACGAACCTCTACACCAGGAGTGATGTTAGTCAAAGCTCTTTTCCAAACTTCATATCCGTCTTCGCCGGTAATTTTAGCAACTTTATCAAGAGAATCATAAAAAATGATAAAAGCACCACTTTTTTTACCTTCCCACATAAGGTTGTTTACAAATCTAGTAACCAGCTTATCATTAAATTTTGGATCTGGTGCTAAAGGAATCTTTTTCGGTTGTGACTTACGCATTGTTATTAATTTTAGTCAGACGACTTAATTGATATTATTTTTTTAAAATTATTTTTTGGCTTTTTTGGTACCATATTTACTACGGCTTTGTTTACGATCTTTCACACCCGCAGTATCCAAGCTACCACGAACGATATGATAACGTACACCCGGAAGATCTTTAACCCTTCCACCACGTATTAACACGATTGAGTGCTCTTGCAAATTGTGGCCTTCACCCGGAATGTAGGCAATAACCTCAATCTTGTTTGTTAAACGAACTTTAGCCACTTTACGCAAAGCCGAGTTTGGCTTTTTAGGAGTTGTTGTGTACACTCTGGTACAAACACCTCTACGTTGTGGGCAACTATCCAAAGCTCTTGATTTGCTTTTGGTTTTGATGATTTCTCTTCCTTTTCTTACTAACTGTTGAATTGTAGGCATTTATTAACCTTTTAAATTTTGGACGGCAAAGGTAACCATATTCATTTAAAAAAGAAAAAAATATGTACGAAAAAATCTTTTTTTATTCACATTCCATAAAAAAACCGCAAATAGATGCGGTTTTAATGATATTTTTTTCTTGAGATTCATTACGCTTTCATCATCCAGCAATGTCTATCTTCTGCAATTCCATATCTGATGGCGTTAAGACGGCTCTTAACTTCGGGCGCTGTATTCCAATTAGTTACGTCAAATTCCATGACATATTCTTTGTAACGCAATTCCTTTATGTATGAAATAGTAGCCGCAGTTCCGGTTCCGAAAACCTCCCTAAGTGTACCTGACTTGTGAGCCAAAATAATTTCTTCAATATCTAGCGGTCTTTCCTCAACATGAAGGTCCATTTCCTTCAAAGTTTGGATAACACTGTCCCTTGTTACTCCTGAAAGAATCGTTCCTGTAGATAAATCCGGAGTAATGGCTTTATTCCCGATAATAAAAAATACGTTCATGGTTCCACATTCTTGAACATATCTGTGCTCAAACGCATCTGTCCAAAGTACTTGATCATAGCCTTTTCTTTTAGCTTCTGCGGTGGCATGCATGGCAGCGCCATAATTACCGGCAGCTTTGGCGTAGCCTACTCCACCAGGCACAGCTCTTACATATTGTTCTTCTACATAAATGCGCATGGGTGTGTTATAATAAGGACCAGTTGGGCTTAGAATAATCATGAACTTATAATTTTCGCTGGGCCTAACACCAATCATTTCATCACTGCTAAACATGAAAGGTCTGATGTATAAAGAATGATCTTCAAAACTTGGTATCCATTCACGATCAATGTTAATCAGCATTTTCATACCCTCAATGAAAATCTCTTCTGGTATGGTGGGCATTTGCATTCTTTCCGCTGAAACATTAAATCGTCTGAAATTATCGTGAGGTCTGAAAATCAAAGCTTCTCCTTCAGGACTTTTATACGCTTTGATACCTTCGAAAATTGCCTGACCATAATGAATGGCAGCCAAAGCAGGAGAAAGTGAAAGTGGCTGAAATGGTTTTATCTCAACATTTTTCCATTCGCCGTTTTCGTAATCTACTTCAAGCATATGGTCTGTAAAATATTTTCCAAAAGGAATATTTTCCAAACTATGATCATTGATTTTGCTCTTTTCTGATTTAATTATTTTAAAATCGGCTGCTGCAATCATATTCATTAATTTTACTGCAAAGAAACAAAAAAAACACGCCCTTAATACCCTAAATCATGAGTTTAGACAATTTTCAAATCTCTGTTGGTTTAACAACAGAATTGTATAGGAATTCTTTGGTAGCTTTAGATACACCGCAAATAAAAAGCAATTCTTTAAAGCCACAATCCCTGAATTTCCTTGGTAAGAACCAAAAGCAAATACTAATTCTAGTAAATGACAATGAAGCCGTTCACCTTAATGACGCTGACACTGTGCTTTTAGCCGGAATTTTAAATGCCTGCAAATTGAATTTTAATGATATCGCTTTACTCAATCTTTCACAACTTAGTGAAATAGATTTAGCGTTGTTAAAAGAGCATTTCAATCCCAATGTCATGATCACTTTCGGCATCAATTTAACATCAATTGCAATTGAACAACACTACGAATATTATGTAATAAGCAAATTAAAATCAATGACTTTTTTAAACGCATCTTCATTAACACAAATAGGCAAGAATGTTGAAGAAAAAAAGCAATTATGGAATTGCCTTAAATCAATTTTTTCAATTTAAAAATCTACGATGTCTGTATTAATTTTCGCAACCAATAACAATAATAAAATTCATGAAATCAGGAGCATTTTAAACGACAATATGCAAATCATCGGTCTTCGTGAAGCGGGTATTTTTACTGATATTCCAGAACCTCACCCAACATTAGAAGAAAATGCAAGAGAAAAATCTACTTTCATTTTTAAGTTAACAAATTCAGATTGTTTCAGTGAAGACACAGGCTTAGAAGTAGCTGCACTAAATGGAGAGCCAGGAGTTAAAAGTGCAAGATATGCTGGAGATGAAAATGACAATCAAAAAAACATCGAAAAGCTACTACAAAAAATGACTTTAGTAAATGACAGAACTGCTCAATTCAGAACCGTCATTTCACTTATTGTTAATGGAGAAGAAATCCAATTTGAAGGCCTTTGCAAAGGCACCATTACTGAAATACAAAGAGGTGATAAAGGATTTGGCTACGACTCTATTTTTATTCCTGATGGCAGTGACAAAACATTTGCAGAAATGGAAATGGCTGATAAAAATATATTCAGTCACAGAAAAAAAGCTACTTCTAAATTGATTGACTTTTTAAACAAAAATCATGGCTAGAATCAAAATTGAAATACCCGAAAAAATTCATGACAAATTAAATATTCGTGTTAGAATTACGGATGTCAATTATGGAAACCACATGGGCAATGATGCTCTAGTAGGTATCATACATGAAGCAAGAGTGCAATGGCTGGATAAAATGGGATATAATGAAATGAATATCGAAGGCGCTTCTATTATCTTGAGTGACCTTGCCGTTTGTTACCTTAGTGAATCTTTTTATGGCGACAAACTTGAAATCAGCATGGCAGTTGGTGAATTTACAACCGCAGGATTTGAACTTTATTATTTGATAGAAACGATGAGGGAAGCGAAAAAAATAACCATAGCAAAAGCAAAAACAGGAATTGTATTCTATGATTACAAGGCCAAGAAAATTGCAAGTATTCCTGACAAATTTAAATCAAGAATCAGCTCATGATTCCCTGCCAATATAACCAATTGGCTTCTGCCTGAATCAAGAACATTTCGTGACCATTTTTTACCCTCGCGCCTTTAGCTTTTCCCTTTTTCATAAATAGGGTTTCGTCAGGCTTGTAAATCAAATCATATAAAAGATGTCTGTCGCTAATGTATTGATAAGGTATATCAGGACAACCTGCTTCGTCGGGAGTCATTCCTGCAGGTGTTGCATTTATTATTAATGAGAATTCAATCATCATTTGTTCATCAATCTGCTCATAAAAAATATCACCTTTGCTTGCTGATTGGGAACGACTTACAGTTAGGAATTCTATTCCATTCTTTTTCAAAACAAATTGAACTCCTTTAGATGCGCCGCCTGTTCCTAGCACCAAAGCTTTTTTATGGTGACTTTGCAATAAAGGCAACAATGATTTTTCAAAACCAATCACATCTGTGTTGTGGCCTATCAAATCTCCATTCTTAAAAACGATACAATTTACTGCTCCAATTTCTGTAGCCGCTTCGTCTATGTGTGTTAAATAGGGAATAATATTTTCCTTATGGGGTTTTGTAACCGCAAGGCCTTCTATTCCGGGATGACCAGCAATTAATTCAGGAAATTCATTTATTGATTCAATTGGAAACAATTCAAAGCAAGCATCATCAATACTTTGCTCCTTGAATTTCTGAGTAAAGAAAATCTTAGAAAAAGAATGACCCAAAGGATAACCTATCAAACCGAAAATCCTCATCTTTTTATTATTGATGTATTTTATGAAAACACCCGAAAATGAATTTCTCTTTTATAAAGACAAGACTTTATTGAAATTATTTGTTGAGATACAATTCAAAAGTATCTCCTCTTAAACCAATTCTCATGGCTTCTAAGGCAATTATTTCTGAAGGCGCAATGTTTCCAAGATTTACATTACATCCGATGAGTTCAAGGAAATAAAGTTGTTGTGCTTTTTGAGGAGCTTCCCAAAGAATATTTTCAGCAGGTATTTGAGTAAGAATTTCCTGAACAAGTCCTTCTCTTACTTCACCGGAACCTCTGTATATGCCTACGTTGCCCGCCTCTCTCGCTTCAGCAATTACGTATGCTGAACCTGCATTCAATTCTGCACGCATCAATTCGATCCATTTGTAAGGAGGGATAATATGAGCAGCATCTTTACTTCCAACTTCACTCAATACAACGCCATGTTTTGTCAATTTTTCGATATAACCACATTTCTCAGCATGAGGAATTGTAATTGACCCATCACTCACTTCCATGTAACTCACACCGAATTCCTTACAAACATTGATATAGTCTTCAAATTGATTTCTAATTAAAAAAGCTTCGAAAAGTGTACCTCCAAAATAAACAGGCATGTCATAAGAACGATATACTTCAAGTTTTTCTTTAAGATTGGGAGTCACATATGAAGTCCCAAAACCAAGTTTCACCATATCGATATGAGGATGACCAACTTCCATTAGATTTTTAGCCTCATTTGTGCTGAGACCTTTATCCATGATCATTGTAATTCCATTTTTTCTTGGCTTTGCTGCTCTGTCTGGGATTTGAGTAAGATTGAAATTCATTGCTTTTATGTAAATTTTGAGCAAATATATCCAATCACGCTGACATTTGAGTTGGTTTCAAATCAACGAATTATTTCTTTCTCGATTTTGACTTTTTATATTGGGAAATCAATTCAACGACTTGTTGATTTTGTAAAATAGATGGTTTTATCTCGATAAACTGTTTGATGAGTTTGGGATTGGCTTTTAATGCATACTCTAGATATATCAATGCTTGTTTGGACTGCCCCATGGCAAAAAGAAAAGCAGATTTAAAATAAACAAAAATCGGTTTTGAATCCGTATGCTCAAAAGCTGTTGCCGCATATTCAAAACCCTCTTCGAAAAGTTGACCTTGGTAAAAGCACTTCAATAACTCAATCCAGCCATTTGTGTTTTTAGGTCTAATCCTAACTACGTTTCCGAGATAAGTTATAGCTTCATCAAACTGTTGTAGTTGCATATAACATCTACCTAATGCAAGGTTGTATTCGGGCTGAAGTAAATGATTTTTAAGAGCAGTTTGCAATGCCTTAATCGCATTTTGCCAATTGCCTTCATTTATGTAAGTACAGGCAATCTTGTAATGCATCTGACTGTCTTCCTGATTTAAATGGCTTGCTTTTTTATAATTAAATCTTGCTTGTGCATAGTTGCTCATTTTGTCATAACTATGCCCAATAGCTTCATATATTACAGCTTCTGGAATAGATAGTTCCAAAACTTTTTCCAATACTTCTATAGCTTCTTTGTATTTCTTGAGTCTGATGTAAGCATCGCCCATGTTTCTGTAAGCATAATCAAACTTTTCATTTATGGCAACTGCATATTGATAAGCATCAATTGATTTTTCATATAATTTTATTCCCTGGTAAGCCGCGCCCAAATTAAACCAAGCCAATTCACTGAATGGATTCCTATCCAATATCCACTGATGTAACTTTATGCCTTCTTCGTTTCTGCCTGTATAATCTGTCCAGAAACATATTTTGTATAACGCCTCTTCATTGTTGGGATCTTGATGCAGAATTATTTTTAGACAATCAAACACTTTTTCAAAATTCTCATAATCATCATATACATCTGCCAACTCAAATAAAAGATTAATTTTATCTTCTCCATCAAAAGAATGAATTGCTGTTTCAAGTAACTCAGCAGCTTCCTCCTGCTTATCCAAAGCCAATAAAGCATCAGTTTTAATAATAAAAAGATTGGAATCGCTGTTGTCTAACAAAGCTGCTTTTTCTAAGTATTGCAAGCAATCTTCGTACCTTCTTAGTGAGAGTAAAATGTCAGCTTTTATAATCAAAAGCATTGAAGAATAAGGAAACTGATTGATACCAAATTCTGCAGCTTCTAACGCATCTTGAAATTGGTCTTTTTGAATGTAATAATCCGCAATTTGTTCAAACCCGTCTTCTTCTATGAAAGTAAAGCCCTTACCTGATTTCATTTTCAGGTATTGCATCAGTAATTCTCTTATTTCACTATTGTTGTGTCTGTAAGGGTTATTGCTCATGTCGATGGGTGTTACTTGTAATTTAGTCAATAATTGAAGGAATTCATGTTTTTTAACCTCTTTTTTGAAAATCTTGTATTTTTTGAAAAAAAGAAAAAAAAGTGGAGTACAAATTTCAAATGAAAATAAATAAGATTATATTTGTTTAAGTTTTATTAATCAACAATGACACGTTCAGCCAAAACCATATTGCTTTTAACATTCATTCTCGGGAATATCCTGAATGGGTTTGCAGATCGTGGTGTTAGAAAAAGAGCTAAAAACAAAGTCGTTCTAAATATTACCAACACAACTTCATTTAGAAATTCTCTTTCTTTCAATCTTAAAACCGGATTAAAGTATAAAGGATTTTTACTTACAGAACCTAAGCCAATTACAAGTTATGTTTCCTTAAACGGTATCAATACCTACCAAAAAGGAAATACTATTTACCTTTCTCCATACAAACAAAAAGTAATTGTACCTGAATTAAGACAAGGTTACGCTGGAATGAAGTTGATTCTGAAGTCGAAAGATTAATACCTATTACTCCCCTTTCTTTAAGCTGATGGCATCTTGATAACTGATTACTCTGTAACCAGATTTAGGTATATCAAAAACATTTGAAGACAGCACTTCGTAATTTATTCCGGTCAATGTATATACATAAGTTATACCGTTATTAAAATTTTCAAACTGAACAGGAACTCCTTGAATAGCAGGAAAAGCTATTGTGTAATTATTATTTAGAATAGTAATGGTTGTATCATAATAAACGGTAAGCTTTCCTCCATTTTGTAAAGAAGCTGTAGCTACTTTACAAACAATTTCATTAATCTTTTTTTCAGTGTTTTCGAATTTGAAATCAATATTTCTAAATAGTTGATTCTGTGTTAGCCAATCTTGTTTTGTTAAGTTGATCATTAATTTTTGACCACTATATTCTTTGAGTATAACTCCTTTTTCAGTTTTATTGTTATAAATGGTAGTTTCTGTTCCTATGCTGTTGATGAAATCAGATTTTGTCTGACTACCTTTTATAAATAATTGATAGGTCGCATTAGGTGTAGCGCTGTTATTTTTATCTCCGTTTTTCTTAATGACAATATTGTATTTCAAAGTAGCATCAGTAATTAACCTTTGAGAAAATCCAATTGTTATTGTGATGACTAACATAATTGTGAATGTGATCTGTTTCATCAGATTTTACTTTTAATAAAGATATAAACAAGTACTGCAATTTCTGTAACAAAACAAGTTAAAAAAAGCTGCACCAAAATTAGTACAGCTTTATAAGATTTTTGGGGGTTGATTATTTTCCGTCAGATTTCTTTTTAAGATCTTGTAATTTCTTCTGACTTTCCTGCATGGCTTCTATTCTTTCTTGCATTTTTGATTTCTTTACCGGCTTTTTACGGTTCTCTTCAATTTCCACCATTATTTTATCGTGATTGATAATATATTTCTGAATGATAATTTGCAATAACAAGGTAATGGTATTTGAAATGGTATAATACCAAGTAAGTGCAGAAGGCAATTTATTGAAAACGCCTAATAACAAAACAGGGAAAATGTATGGCATGTATTTCATTAGTGGATTGCTGTTGTCCTGCATGTTATTCATGCTATACAATGAAATCAACAAACTTGTAATTACAGCAGTTATGGTAAACAAACTAACATGGTCGCCATAAAAAGGAACCTCAAATGGTATTTTTAAAATTGAATCATATTGCGCCAAGTCTTTTGCCCATAAGAAACTCTTGCCTCTCAAGTCGATATTAGACTGGAAGAAGTAATACAAAGACATGAATATAGGAATTTGTAGCAAAGCTGGTAAACAACCTCCCAATGGGCTCACACCTGCTGTTTTCCATAGTTTCATTTGCTCCATGCCAAAAGCCTGTTGATCATCTTTATATTTTTCTCTTAACGCATCGACTTCAGGCTTGAGTACTTTCATTTTTGCGCCACTTAAATAACTCTTATACAAAATCGGAGATGTTATCAAGCGAATCAATAAAGTAAGCAGGAGAATTACGATTCCCATGCTGGCAACGTTTCTTTGAACGAAATCAAAAACAGGAAGTAGAAAGTACCTGTTAATGTATTTTACAAATGCAAAAATACCACTACCATAAGGAACAATGCTTTCCATGTGATTGCCATATTTTTTCAAAATATTATAATCACTTGGACCAAAATACATTTGCATTGGAATGGTAACTTCACTTCCTGATGCAAGATTATATCTGGCGTTGCTTGTTACTCTTGCCAAATAATGATCGTTAGAGTCTGTCGGCAATTTCCAAGAAGAATTTGTTTCTGAGAAAGTTTTATCAGCAACGAATGTTGTTAAGAAAAACTGTTGTTTCACACTAAGCCAAGAAGCTTTTTTCAATTCTTTTGAATCGTCTTTTCTTAAGTACTCAAAATCGAAATTTTCATTTTCATAAAAACAAAAATGACTTTGTGTAAGTTCATAAGCATGGTCTTTTTCGATTTGAGGACATTCTACCTGCCAAGTAAAATTGATTACATTCTGTGAAAAAAGAAAATCAGCACCATTGGCTTTCAATTTGAAGCCGATCATATAGTCATTGTCAGTAATGGTATATTCATGAACAATTTTCTTCCCTGTGCTATCCGCTGCTTCAAATGAAATGACTTTATTTTTTCCATCTTGCTTTACTGGTAACATTTTGAAATTAATGTCTTCAATTGCCGAAGATTTGTTCTGCGATACATTTATTCTGTAAGAAATCTTGTTGAACTCACTATTGTTTAATACTACAGGTTTGCCATCAAACTTTTTGAACTTCTTTAATTCTACAGATTTGATTTGTCCACCTTTTGACGAAAATGTTGCTTTTAAAAGATTGTTTTCAACAACAGATAAAGTTGGTTGAGTTTCTGTTATTCCAAAAACAGCAGCATTAGATTGAAGAAGCATTCCTGAAGTAGTATCAATTTTTACATTTACACTTTCAGGTTTTTTAGGTGGATTTATTTTAGCAATTGAATCTGCAATGCGTTTTTGTTCGCCTTCAAAAGCAAGTCTATTTTTACTGTTGAAATAAAACATTGTTATCAACAACAATCCAATCAATACAAACCCGATTGTAGTATTTCTATCCATTCCCATTTTAAAATATTTTGGATGGCAAAGGTAAACAAACCTAAACAGAACTGATGCCAATTCGAGCTTTTATTTAGGATAATAACACTATGATAAAACGTGACTGTAAAACGACATTTCTTGAAGCCGGAAAAATTCCTAATTTAAAAAAAACAAGAGTTGAAAAATTGATTAAAAAAATGTTTCAACTTTCAATAAATAAAAAAGAGCCCCAGGATTGGAGCTCTTTTTTACAAAGATGTACAGTGTATTATTTTTTTGCTTTAGCTGCACCAGCTTTTGGAGCCGCTGCCTCTTCTTGTTTCAATTGACGAGTCATTGTTACAGCTGCGATAGGAATTCTTGGAGAGTTTAAAACTTCCATATTATCTGCAACAATATTTTCTACTCTGATATTTTCATTTAATTGAAGATTGCTGATATCAACTTCAATAACCTCTTTTAAATACTTAGGCAAAGTTTTGATTTTAACAGACTTCATTTTAAGAACAAGTTTACCACCCGCTTTAACACCTACTGGAGTCCCAACGTATTTCAATGGTAATGTTGCAATAACTTTCTTATTGTCTACTAATTCAAGAAAATCTACGTGAATCAACTCGTCAGTAACTTTATCAAATTGAATGTCTTTCAAAATGCAGTTGTAAGAGTTGCCGCTAACAGTAACGTTAGCTAACATGAATTCTGATGTGTAAACGATGCTTTTAAATGCAGATGCAGCAGCAGAGAAATTAACTTCGTTATTTCCGCCATAAATTACACCTGGCACGAGCTTCTGAGAGCGAAGTTGACGGGCGGCTTTTTTCCCGCTTTCGGTCCTCAGTTGACCTTCGATTGTAATTGATTTCATTTTGTATTATTTTTTAATGAGGCGCAAAGGTAGTAATTCAAGACCGTAAAATAAAAATGAAATTCAACTATTTTTAGAGTCATTCAAATTGTAAAGCTCGATAATATTTGAGTAAAATATTACATATACGTTATTTATTGGCTGCAGAATGAATTCTTGACCTGATAAATAGGCTATTGATACTTTTATTTTCGTAAGCATTTCTGAGTGCAACAGCGAAAAGTTCATCAGTTGAAAGTATCTTGATTTTTGAGCTTTCTTTTTTCAATGGAATGGTGTCACAAACAACCAATTCTTCCAATACACTGTTTTCGATATTTTCATATGCTTTGCCACTTAAGACTGGGTGTGTACAAAATGCTCTGACGCTTCTTGCGCCCTTTTCCATCATTAGCCCAGCGCTTTTGGTTAAGGTGCCTCCAGTATCACAGATATCATCGATTAAAACGATGTCTCTGTCTACTACATCTCCAATTACTACCATACTTGCGATTTCATTGGCTCTTTTACGATGTTTGTCGCAAATCACCATGTCGCATTCGAAAAATGAAGCCACTTCTCTAATTCTATTGGCGCTGCCTACATCAGGTGCTGCAAATGTTAGATTAGCTAAATTGAGGCTTTCTATGTAAGGAATAAATATGGCTGATGAATCAAGATGATCCACTGGTATATCGAAATAGCCCTGAATTTGAGGAGCATGTAAATCCATTGTCACTATCCTATCAGCACCGGCTGCCACTAGCATGTTTGCAACAAGTTTAGAACCAATCGCTACTCTTGGCTTGTCTTTTCTGTCTTGTCTTGCATAACCATAATATGGAATCACCGCAATTACTTTATACGCAGAGGCTCTTTTGGCTGCATCAATCATCAACAACAATTCCATGATGTTTTCAGTTGGAGCAAAAGTACTTTGTACAAGGAAAACAAATTTCCCGCGGATACTTTCTTCGAATTCAACGCCAATTTCACCATCACTAAATTGACTAATTTTTACGTTGCCAAGTTTTTCTCCGAATTTTTTTGCGATTTTTTCTGCTAAATATCTTGAGCCTCTTCCAGAGAAGATCTTTGCATTGGATTCCATGAAGTTATTTTAATGGGTAATAAAATTTCTTCAGCAAAATTACACTTAGTTTTAGTCTAAATAATATTTAAGCTATGAAAAATGTTAACAAGCCGTCCACATCAATAAAAAATTGGTCTGTTGATGATCGACCTAGAGAAAAAATGATAAGAATTGGATCATCAGGTTTAAGTAATTCCGAATTAATTGCCATTCTCATCAACACTGGCAACATAAATCAATCCGCATTGGAAATTGCAATGGAACTCATGAAAGGTTGTAACAATAGCCTAAATGAACTTGGCAAATTAACTGTCGATGATTTACAAAAAACAAAAGGTGTTGGATTGGCAAAATCTGTTTCTATTGCTGCGGCACTTGAATTAGGTAGAAGAAGGAATAGCAGCGAATTTCTTGAAAAGCCTGTTGTAAGAAGCAGTACAGATGTCGCAAATTTTTTGAATCAAACTTTTAGGGATTTACAATACGAAATCTTTGCAGTGGTACTATTGAATAGAGCTAATAAAATTATTCATTACGAAGTCATCAGTAAAGGTGGTATTACAGGGACAGTTGCAGATCCTAGACTGATATTAAAACTTGCCATAAGTCACGGAGCTACAAGTATTATTCTCAGTCACAATCATCCTTCAGGGAATTTAAAACCAAGTAAAGCAGATGAAGAGATTACAGATAGGATAAAAAAATCAGCAGCTTTGATGGACATCAAGCTGCTGGATCATATTATTGTAAGTGAGGAAGGTTATTTGAGTTTCATGGATGAAGGGATTTTATAATAAAGCCTTCTAATCTATTTTGAAATCAAATTAATAATTAAGCCTGACCTGTTGGACCTCCAAAATTGAAAGGTATTTCTACAGACTCCATATCTTGAATCGTTCCATTGGCTGATTCGAATTTTTTTACATTATCAATCATAGCCTTCATAAATCGTTTCGCGTGAAACGGAGTTAAGATAATTCTATTTTTTACTTTGCTCTTTGGTGTCCCGGGCATTACGTTTACAAAGTCTATTACAAATTCAGCATGACTATGTGTAATGATGGCAAGATTAGCGTAAGTACCTTCTGCTACTTCTTCAGAAATTTCAATATTAAGTTGATTCTCGATGTTATTGGCGGCCATGGTTTATTGGTTGTTTAATGCGTTAAAAACTTTTTTCAAAGCGATTTCTGGATTTTTATCCAATTCTTCTTCATCTAAGAAAATAGATACATCCATTTTACTTTTAAATTCATCTACAATTTTTTTCTTAGATAATTTTAATTTTTTAAAGTCTTTTGTATTATTCTCGGTGTAATAAAAATTATATTCAAGTGAAAATTGTCTGAGATCAGATTGGATATAATTTGTGCTTACAATATCGAGTACCGAAGTATACCCTTTATATAGGTTATATTTACTTCCCATTGAGATTATTTGGTAAAAGCCATCTTTTGCTTTTGGACTCACCAAAGCTGAACTGTAAAACAATAAATCATTTTTTATAAACTCTGAGTTATTAGCATAAATAACAAAAGAATCCACTTCACCAACTTTTTTGGTAATTGACTGTACACCATTCAGGTTAACATCAAGTGATTGATTATAGGTATTGTATCCTAATTCAACATGTTCCGATTTTTCAGTTTTAGTATAAACCCCTCCTTTTAATTTTTCTCCAAAAAGATAAGAAGTTCCTATTACTTTAAAATTTCCTATTTGCTGATAAGTACCTTCTGAGCCTTTTTCCAAAAACAATTTGAGATAAGCTGCTCCAGGATCGGTATAGCTTGCTTGTTGAGAGAATGTAACATTGTTACTAAACATTAACAAGGATAGAAAAGCAATGAATATTTTCATTAAAATTGAGTTTAAGTAAAACTAAAAAAAGGGTTACAAAATGTAACCCTTTTAAAAAAAATAATTATTAATTAGCGAGGGCCTAAATATCTGAAATTTTGAGTCCAAGTTCTTGTGAAGTTGCTATAACCCCATTTTGTATCGATAACTCTAGTTGCTGGATCAT
>CANGEZ010000017.1 GCA_947452875.1 Chitinophagaceae bacterium | reverse complement strand
TAAATGCACTTCGAAAAGAAAAACATCTTTCTCATTATACCTTACAGGAAGCCATAGACGTAGTTGATGCTTTGAACGTCCCAAATGCTTATTTTACACACATTAGTCATCAGTTAGGAAAACATGCAGATATTAACTCCGAATTGCCGATTGGCAAGCAATTAGCCTTTGATGGCTTGGTGATAAACTGCTAAAATCTCCGTTTTTTTCTCCTTTTTATTTTTTGCAAACTGTCTAGTTTTATTCATGCAAAAAAATGAAAATGATTTGTTTTATTTTTCTCGAAAAGAGAAGAATGGTATCGTGTTGATTTTAATCTTGAATCTGCTGATTTATTTCTGGCCTGATGTTTACAATTATTTTTCAAATCGAAAAGATCCAGCGATTCAAATTGAAAAATTACCCGAAACAAGAAATGAATATCAGACAGAAAATAATGAATCCATTGTAAAAGATAAAAGCAATGAAAATAATAGTGGTGTTATTGAAAATCACAAAGCAAATTATTTCGAATTTGATCCCAATACTTGTTCTAAAGAACAATGGATGAAATTGGGCGTCAAAGAAAAGACGGCTGAAACAATAGTAAAGTATGTTTCCAAAGGAGGTAAGTTTACATCTCCAGAAGAGTTGAGAAAAATATGGGGTTTAAGTCCAAATCAGGCCAAAGACTTGATTCCTTTTGTGAAGATTATATCTACTCCAAAAATTGTAAATGAAAAAAATACAAATGCTCTTTTCACAAAAACGAACTCCAATAAAACCATCGATGTAAATACTGCTGATTCTTCTTTATTGGAATGGCTTCCAGGAATTGGTCCTGCTTTGGCAGGAAGGATTATAAAATACAGAAACAAACTTGGAGGCTTTTATTCTCCTTTACAATTGAAAGAAGTTTGGGGTTTGCCCGATTCTGTTTTTCATAAAATAAAAGAAAGGGTGGAGGTTTCAGATAAAATTCAGAAAATAAATGTCAATACAGCAGATTTTTTGATGCTAAAATCCCATCCTTATATTGGATATAAATTAGCGAATGCAATCATCAACTATCGCAATCAACACGGAAGTTTTAAAACGTTAGAGGATATTCAAAAAATCATCCTAATCGACGAAAAAACGTTCAATCAGCTTTCGCATTATTTGATAACATATTGATAAAAAACTAACAGTTGTTGGTATTACAAATTCCCTAAATTGCAACCTCAATCATTCATTTTTTATGGAATTTTTAGAAACAGAATTAACGCAACAGGTGGCACAGACCGCCAAAGATTTTGCTCAACAACAGATCAAGCCTAATTTAATGGAATGGGATGAATCTCAGGAATTCCCTGTTCATGTTTTTAAACAATTGGGTAATCTTGGAATGATGGGTGTATTGGTTCCAGAACAATATGGCGGAACAGGTCTTGGCTATTTTGAATATAATGTCATTATTCAGGAAATTTCAAAAGTGTGTGGTTCTGTTGGCTTGTCATTGGCAGCACACAATTCACTTTGCACCAACCACATTCTCACTTTCGGAAATGAAAATCAAAAACAAAAATATTTACCAAAGCTGGCTACAGCTGAACATATTGGCGCATGGGGACTAACAGAAGCGAATACAGGAAGTGATGCGGGTAATATGAGAACGACTGCAGTACAACAAGGCGACAACTGGGTAATCAATGGTACCAAAAGCTGGATTACCCATGGCAAATCAGGAGATGTTGCTGTGGTAATTTGCCGTACCGGTGAGCCTCGAGCCAAAAACAATTCAACTGCGTTTATAGTAGACCGTAATACACCCGGCTTTTCTGCCGGAAAAAAAGAAAACAAACTAGGCATGCGTGCCAGTGAAACTGCTGAAATGATTTTCGACAATTGTATCATTTCAGACGAGAATCGTTTGGGTGAAGTGGGAGCGGGTTTCAAACAAGCTATGAAAATTTTAGACGGAGGCCGCATTTCGATTGCAGCACTAAGTTTGGGAATCGCCAAAGGTGCATACGAAGCGGCTTTGCAATATTCAAAAGAGCGTCATCAATTTGATCAACCTATTTCTAATTTTCAGGCGATAGCTTTCAAATTAGCAGATATGGCTACCAAAATCCAATGTGCTGAATTGCTTATTCATCAAGCATGCGATTTAAAGATGAAGGGCTTGCCCATGACAAAAGAATCTGCCATGGCAAAATATTACGCAAGTGAAATCGCTGTGGAAATCAGTACAGATGCCGTTCAGATATTTGGCGGCTACGGTTACACCAAAGATTTTCCTGTTGAGAAATTTTACAGAGATAGTAAATTATGCACGATTGGTGAAGGAACAAGTGAAATACAAAAATTGGTGATTAGTAGGGAAGTGTTGAAGTGAGGTTGAAACTAGATACTGGATACTGGAAAGGCTGGATAAGCTAGATAAGCCAGATAGGCTGGATTGGTTTAAAAGGTTCAATGAGTTCAGCAATTGTTCAAAAGGTTTCAAAGGTTCAAGAGGTTCAATTAGTTTTTCTGAATAGCATATCAAACACAAAATAACACCAAACACCAAACGCCAAACAAAACAATAAACCACAAACAAAAAACAGCTTTACCCCTCCTCCGTATCATACCTATCTACTCTTTCAATTCCGGGTAATTCTAGTAATTTATTTACAACATTATTGAGGTGTTCTTTATCTTGTACAAATATTTTTATGTTGCCTTCAAACACGCCGTGGTTGGCCTCTATGGTCATAGCAGATATGTTTACTTTTAATTCTCCGCTTAATAGATTGGTGATTTTGTGAATGACACCAACGTCATCAAGTCCGATTATTTTCAAGCCGGTGAGGAAAGAGATTTCTTTATTTTTTGCCCACTTGGTTTTTACAACTCGATGCGCATGATTGGCTAAAAGTCTTGTGGCATTTGGACAATTCGTACGATGTATTTTTAGTCCTTCTCCAGTAGTTACAAAACCAAAAACGTCATCACCGGGAATAGGCTTGCAACAATTGGCCAATGTGTACATGATTTTGTCGCTGCTTTCACCAAAGATGATGAGCTCGGTATCTTTTTTAGAAAGTGGTTTTAAGTCATTAATGTCTGTAACAACTTCAATGGGCTTTGCAATTTTGGGCGGTACCAATTTATCCCCATGAATGGTAAATTCTTTTAGTTCTTTAAGCTCATTCTTTTTTACTGCTATGTCAAAAAGCAAATCAAGTGTTGATGGTGACTTGTAAAAATTAGCAAGTTCTTCAATGTTGGCCTGGTTCATCACCGCATTGATAGCATTGAATTTTCTTTCCAGAATACTTTTTCCCAGTTCAGCAATTTGGCGCTTTTCATCTTTGAGTGAATCTTTGATTTTTGCTCTGGCTTTTGAAGTTACCACGAAATTCAGCCATTCACCGTTTGGCTTTTGTTTGGCACTGGTAATAATTTCAATTTGATCGCCACTTCTTAATTTATAACTAATAGGCACCAATTTGTGATTCACTTTTGCGCCAATGCATTTTACCCCAACTGCAGTGTGTACACTAAAAGCGAAGTCAAGTGCTGTAGCACCAACGGGTAACATTTTTACATCTCCTTTTGGTGTATACACGTAAATCTCTTCTGCAAGAAATGAGGTTTTGAAATCCTGTAAAAAATCCAATGAATTGGTATCCTGATTGGAAAGCACTTCTCTTATCTGGTTAAACCATTTATCGAAATTGCTTTCGTCATCTTTTTCTTCTTTGTATTTCCAATGGGCAGCCAAACCTTTTTCTGCAATGTCATTCATTCTTTTGGTACGAATCTGCACTTCTACCCATTTTCCCTGAGGTCCCATTACAGTTGTGTGTAAGGCCTCATATCCATTGCTTTTAGGATTGCTTAACCAGTCGCGAAGCCTGTCTGGAGAAGGATTGTATTCGTCTGTGATCATGCTGTAAATCTTCCAGCAATCTTCTTTTTCTTTTTCAGGAGCAGAATTTACAATAATTCTAATGGCGAACAAATCGTAAACTTCTTCAAACGAAACACCTTTCTTTTTTATTTTAGTCCAAATGGAATGTATGCTTTTCGGTCTTCCATAAATTTCAAAGTCAAGTCCTGTACTTTGCAATTTGTCTTTCAAAGGCTTGATGAAATCATTGATGTATCTGGTGCGTTCTCTTTTGGTGTCTTGTAATTTTTTGGCAATCAACTTGTAAGTGTCAGTCTCCATGTATTTCATGGATAAATCTTCAAGTTCTGTTTTGATATTGTACAAACCCATTCTGTGAGCTAGAGGCGCATACACATATACAGTTTCAGAAGCTATCTTTAATTGTTTTTCACGCTTCAGACTATCAAGGGTTCTCATATTGTGAAGTCGGTCTGCCAACTTGATAAGGATCACCCTTGGATCATCAGTTAAGGTGAGAAGGATTTTTTTGAAGTTTTCAGCTTGCTTGCTGGTATTGGTGTCCATTACCGTGGCAATCTTGGTAAGGCCATCTACAATTTTAGCGATTTCGGCGCCAAATTCCCTTTGCACATCTTCCAAAGTAATATCAGTATCTTCCACCGTATCATGAAGCAGGGCGCAAATGCTACTTCTTACACCAAGTCCAATTTCCTCAACACAAATTTTAGCAACGGCTAGGGGATGTAAAATATAAGGCTCTCCACTTTTTCTACGCATGGTTTTATGAGCCTCCACTGCCATTTCAAAAGCGGTGCGGATCAGCATTTTATCACCGGGCTTGATGTTTTGCTTTAAAACTTTAAGTAAACCACGGTAATGTCTGAGTATTTCTTTCTTTTCTTCCTCTTCCGATAAATTATAGGTCTGTATGCTATCTGTACTGCTCATAATTGTTGACGAAATTACTTTAATTTTTCGATGCCCTTGCCTTCAAACGCTTCAATTGCCAATTAATTATGGTCATTTTGAAATATAGTTTCTTTAAACTGTCTGTTTTTTAGAGAAAAGTCTTAGTTTTGCCCCCCGTTTAGAGCAATCTGAAAGGCAACATTGTCAGAAATGCGGATGTGGCGAAATTGGCAGACGCACCAGACTTAGGATCTGGCGCCGCGAGGCATGTAGGTTCGACCCCTATCATCCGCACACATTAAGTTGATAAGTTGAGTGGTTATCTGTTGGAAACAACATGAGAACTAATCCTTGGCTTATCAACTTATTTAATTTTAAAACGTTTCAATCATTTTATATGCCAACAGTAGTTAGAGAAAACATTGGGTTATTGACAGACAAATTAACGGTAACTGTAAAAAAAGAAGATTACTTTCCAACTTTTGAAAAGAAATTAAAAGAATACAGCAAAACCGCTAGTATCCCAGGTTTTAGAAAAGGAATGGTGCCTGCAGGCATGATTAAAAAAATGCATGGTAATGCAATATTTCAAGATGAAGTTTTAAGAACTGTAGAACAACAACTATACGCTTATCTTAATGAAGAAAAGCCAGACATTTTCGCGCAACCGCTTCCTTTGGAAAAAGATTTAAGCAAAATTGATATCAACAATCCTGCTGATTTTGACTTCGGTTTTGAAATTGGATTGAAGCCTGCATTTCAACTGCCTGATTTTTCAAAAGAAACATTAACTACGCATAAAGTTGAAGTGAGTGAAGACATGATTAATGAAGAAATCAACAGAATGCAAATCAAAGGCGGAAAAATGACTGAGCCTGAAGTGATTGACAATGAAGAAAACGTGTTGAATGTTTTATTTACTGAAACTGATAAAGAGGGTAACACAGTAGAAGGTGGTGTGAGCAAAGAAAATTCTGTGTTGTTGAAATATTTTACGCCTAAGATGCAGAAAGAATTGATGGGTAAGAAAATGGCTGATTGTATTGTATTTCAATTAGGCAAAACTTTTGAAGGCGACAAACTTGAAATGATGTTGCATGATCTTGGTTTTGACAAGAATGACAAAGATGCGGCATCAAAATATTTCAAACTTGATATTGTAAAATTAGGTCTGGTTGAAAAAAGAGATTTGAACGAAGAGTTTTTCAATGAAGTTTATCCTGGTAAAGGCATTGCTACTGAAGATGAATTCAGAGCTATATTGAAAGATGACGTTGAAAAATACTGGACATCTCAAAGCCGTAATCAATTGCACGATCAATTATATCATTTATTACTTGATAAAGTGGCAATGGAATTTCCGGAAGCATTTTTGAAAAGATGGTTACAAACTGGTGGCGATAAACCTAAAACTGCAGAAGAAGCAGAAAAAGAATATCCAACTTTTAGCAACCAATTAAAATGGACTTTAATCAGCGATAAAATCATCATTGATAACAAACTTGAAGTTACTGATGAAGATTTGAGAAGCCATATGAAAGAAGAAGTAATGCGTTATTTCGGTCAGATGAATATGGGTGAAGATATGAGCTGGTTAGATAGTTACATCGACAGAATGATGAAAGACGAAAAACAAATCGATGGTACTTATCGCAGATTGATCACTGAAAGACTATTCGACTATTTGGAAAACCAGGTTAAAACAAAAGACAAAAAAGTCACTGCGGATGAACTTGCTGCGATGCAACACAACCATCAACATTAATTGATGGGAAGTTTGAAATGAATGTTGCTTAAGTGCTGGTAGATAGATTGTTTTTGTATTAATATGTCTAACCTTTTTTTAGGAATGATTAAAGATATACTCATGAACAAACTATATTCTTTACTATTTTTTATTGTGTTGACAGTCTCTCCATTTATTATCCAAGCACAGGATACGCTTTATTTTCACAATGGGAAAAAAGTAATCGGTAAAATTATTGCCGTTAATGAATATACCATTACCTACAAATATCAAAACGAAGAAGCCACGCAAACTGCAGGAAGATATGCAGTAGAAAAAATTAATTATCAATCCGGACGCATAGATAATATCAGCGAAAAAATAACAATTAGCGGTATCGACGATTGGCAGAAAGTGATGTTGCTTGATGACAGAACACAAATAGCAGGCTTAAAGAAAGGTTCGATTATTAGATCCAATACCAGATTCCTCAATCTTCATTCTGCCAATACCAGCGAAAGAAAATCATTTGAAAGATTATTGAAAGAAGCTGCAAAAATCAATAGTCCTTTTTTGTATATCACATACGAACATGAAACACTTTATCCTGGATTAATCTGGTCTATAGGCGCAACTCAACAAGTGAAAAGAGCAGTTGCTTTCGGTTATTAATAAACGATAAATCAATTACGTTTAATAAGGTCAAATCAAGAGAAAGACAAATTAATTTCGCAGTTTTCTTTATCACTAATTTTCATTACTCTATTTTTTCATTGCTTTTGTTGAATGCAAAAAAAGCAATTCCCAATGCGGCAATGATCACGCCAATACCCAGCATAGTTTGCAATTGTATGGTCTTAACATTAAGGGTAATCACCTTGTTCGCTAGCGCAATCATAGCTATTTGAAGAATAGACTTAACAGGAATTTTGTCGTGATGTAGTAGTAAATTCATTGATTTAAACAACTCATATCCTACAACAATAATTAGAATAGTAGAGAAGACAACATATAAATCTTCTACATTTATTAAACCATAATATGGTTTAGGAGATGATGCTGCTTTGATGACTTCGATAATTAAATCAAATGTTCCCAAAAGCATCGTTAATACAAGGGTGATCATCAATGCGATTACAATAATTTTAGCAACCCCTTTTAAGAATTTGATGATTTTTTGTTCAGGAGTATGTTGCATGTAGATTGAATTTGTAGAAGATAAAAATAGTAAAAATCCATCATTCAGTATCCAGCTTAATCCAGCTTATCTAGCTTATCTAGCTTATCCAGCTTATCCATCCTACAACTTAATCTCCTCTTCGTTATTATCAAAGAATTTGAATTCCGTTAAATGAAAGCTGTTGTTAGATTTGATTTTGATATTTTGCTTGTATTTCCAGCTCCATTTCAATCTTCGTGAAAGGAAACCACAGGTGAGATAAGAATAAATGATCGGGTGAACTTCTATACTAAGTCCCTTATGACGTTGCATGATCAGATAGTTCAGGTTTTTAGAAATCTCATCTTCAAGAATGAGTGTAGAAGATATGGTTCCTGAACCGTTGCAACTTGGGCAAACTTCGCTGGTATTGATATTCATTTCGGGCTTCATGCGCTGACGGGTAATCTGCATGATTCCGAATTTTGAAATAGGTAAAACGGCATGCTTGGCTCGGTCATTTTTCATCAACGCTTCCATAGCATCTGCCAGTTTTTTCTTGTTTTCTATCAACTTCATATCAATGAAATCGACAACAATAATGCCACCTAAATCTCTTAATCTAAGTTGACGTGCAATTTCTTCAGCAGCTTCAAGATTGGTTTCCAAAGCATTTTGTTCCTGATTGTTGCTTACGCTTTTATAACCACTGTTGACATCAATTACATGAAGTGCCTCAGTATGTTCTATAATTAAATAAGCACCACTAGGAAGATTTACAGTTTTACCGAAAGAAGCTTTTATCTGTTTGGTGATACCATAAGTATCAAAAATGGAATTACCATTAGCATGATGCGCTACAATATCCAGTTTGTCTGCTGCGATACGTTGAATATAACTTCTGGTATCAGCATAAATATTTTTGTCGTTAACTACAATCTTATTGAAATCGGCATTTAACAAATCGCGGAGAATGCTGTTTGTCTTTCCTTGTTCACTTAAAATTCTGGTAGGAGGAATCGCTGCAGAAAGATTAGCCTGAATTGTTTTCCAGGTAGCTTCTAGACTTAACAAATCCTCATGAAGTTCTGCAGTATTTTTACCTTGAGCCGCTGTTCTTACAATTACGCCTAAGTTTTTAGGCTTAACAGCTTCAATTATCTTTTGTAATCTTTTCCTTTCATCAGAAGACATGATTTTTCTTGACACTGCAACGATATCGTTGAATGGTGTCACAACAACATATCTTCCTGGTAAAGAAAGTTCACAAGTAAGTCTTGGGCCTTTTGCTGCGATAGGTTCTTTGAGTATTTGAACGAGTATGTTCGGTTTTCCAGTAAGTACTTCATTGATTTTTCCGGTTTTTAAAATCTCCGGTTCAACCTTGAATTTGGAAAAATCAGCTATTTCGCCTTTTTTTTGCTGAATATTTTGACTCGTAAATTTGAGGATTGATTTAATATAAGGACTTAAATCGGTGTAGTGTAAGAAGGCGTCTTTTTCAAAGCCTACATCTATGAAAGCAGCGTTGAGGCCTGGAATAAGTTTCTTTACTTTTCCGAGGTATAGGTCTCCCACAGCAAAGCTTGCATCAGTTTTTTCACTGTGTAGCTCTACCAGTTTCTTATCTTCTAGCAATGCAATCTCCACTCCATGTGGAACTGCGTTTATTATTAACTCCTTGGTCAACTGATTTGTTTTATAGACCTGTATGCATCACGGCGGGACAATGTCTGATTAATTATTAATTAAACAAACAAGATTTGTGAGCAGCAAAGAAGAAGCACACATACGCCAAATAAGAAATGTTACCACACACATCAATTAAAATATAATAAATGCGTGTGGAACATTATTTCATCAAATGAACGATGAATAATTATTTCTTCTTATGACGATTCTTTCTTAAACGTTTTTTACGCTTATGAGTAGCGATTTTATGACGTTTTCTTTTTTTACCACAAGGCATAACCTAGTCTTTTTTTTGTTTGAAAAAATATTATTAATGAATTCGTATTAATTTTTTTGAAGTGTTTTTATTCTTTTATCCACTTCGTTGTTGTAATCAGGATTGTTCGACAATCTCTTGCTTACATTGTACCATTTAATCGCTTCTTCTTTATTCCCTTGAGCTGCGTATGTGTCTGCAAGGAAAGCAGTTGCTTCGAAATTATCCGGTTGAGCAGTCACTACCTTATTCAATCTGGCAATGGCTTTATCATATTGCCCGGAAACATAACCTCCAACACCAAGTACCATTTGTGCTTTCATGTTGGTAGAATCTTTTCTTACAACCGAAAGCAACTGTTGAATACCTTTCATGGTTTCCTGAGGATCTCCTGATCTCCCTTTTCCGTAAATATAACAACTGGCCAATTCTATTTTTAGATCGTCGCTCTCAGGATTCAGTGCTAAAGCTTTTTCATAAAGTGAAATCGCTTCTCCAGATTCCCATTCAACCTTTGCCAAATCATCTTCTCCTCTCAGACCCTCTAAAAATATTTGGGCTGCGAAGGTGAGGCTTTTTTCTGAATTATCCAACTTTGATGCAGCTTCTGTGTAATAAGCGAAAGGTTCAAACTTATGAATGCTGTCTTTCCAGAACGCAGCTAAGCTGTTGTATGCACTTGTTTTATTTGATGAAGAGGCAATAGAATCCTCGATTTGAGAAAGAAAATTGAGCTGGGTAATGGTAAGATTATTTTTTTCTTTCGATATAAACTTCTCTATATCAAAGTTTTGTGTTTTTTGGGGAGGCATTGTTGCAACAGGCTTGCTGTCGGAAACTGTTTTTCCCAAAAAAAATAATGTAACGACCAGAATGATTCCGGAGGTGATTAAAATAATTTGCTTTTTCAATTAAATATTTCTGCCTTTTTTAAAGACAGGGTCGCAAATTTACATTAATCCTCGTTATCTTCCTTAACTTCTGGAGCTTCTTTTATGTTTGTAGATGATTTAATTTCATGAACAAACTCTTTAGCGGGTTTAAATGCCGGAATGAAATGTTCAGGAATGGCAACAGATACATTTTTCTTAATGTTGCGACCGATTTTAGCTGCTCTTTTTTTGATGATGAAACTACCAAACCCACGAATGTAGAGGTTTTCGCCGTTAGCGAGAGATGCTTTTACCTCTCTAAACATTGTTTCAAGTGTTACCAAAACATCTACTTTTGGTATTCCGGTTTTTTCCGAAATCTTGTTTATTAAGTCTGCTTTTCTCATATAATAATAATTTGGAAAGTAAATTATAAAAAAAAATTGAAAAAACAAAAATAAGAGCGTGATAATCAATAGGTTTGTTTAAACATTTGGCTCATGGGAGACGATTTTTCTAAAAAACAACTTTTTTTTACCCGAAAATTACTTGAATGGCATGATAAATTTAATAAAAGAGTCATGCCCTGGAAATATGAAAAAGATCCTTATAAAATATGGATTAGCGAAATTATCTTACAACAAACCCGCGTTGAACAAGGTCTTGAATATTACAACAGATTCATCAAAAAATTTCCCAATGTACTAAAACTCGCAGCTGCAAAAGAAGCTGATGTTTTTAAATTATGGGAAGGATTGGGTTATTATTCAAGATGCCGAAACCTAATCGCTACTGCTCAATTTATTGCAAAAACAAGAAAAGGCATCTTCCCCGACACACATGAAGACATTCTTAAATTAAAAGGAATTGGTCCATACACAGCCTCCGCCATTGCTTCATTTGCATTTCAGTTACCATATGCCGTTGTAGATGGAAATGTGATGAGGGTACTTGCACGGTTTTTTGCCATTGACAAGCCGATCGATTCCGGCGCAGGAAAAAAAATATTCAATGAGCTTGCACAATCGCTTTTGAAAAAAGAGAACCCCGGAATTTACAACCAGGCCATCATGGATTTGGGCGCCACGGTTTGTAAACCACGTTCACCATTATGTAGCCAATGTTTGTTATCTACTCAATGCGATGCATTTAATAGCAAAACCATGGAAGATTTTCCTGTAAAAGGGAAGAAACTAAAAATAAAAGAAAGATGGTTTTATTATTTGATTGCAGAAATGAATGATAACTTTTATACACGAACAAGAACCGGAAAAGACATTTGGCAACAACTACAGGAATTTATTTTGATTGAATCTGAAACCCCGATTTCAGATAAGCAACTTTTCAAATCAACTGCTTTTAAAGCAATAATAGCAGAGAAATTTCATCATATCAGCACGTCTGCAACCGTTATGCAGAAATTAACCCACCAGCATATACACGGAACTTTCATTCATATTAAACTGGAAAAGCCAATTTCAGACGATTCGTATTCTTTAAAAAGTAAAGCAGGTTTAAAGAAATTGGCTTTTCCAAAATTGATAGCGTCTCATATTTCAGAAAAAAAATTGTTTTAATTCATCTTAATCTTGTTTGCAGGATTTAAATGATATCTTTAAATTTGTAGTACTGAATTAAGTAGCAATTTATCTGATGTACCATCTTAAATTGAAGCTTTTGATTAACTAAAAAATTTACCTTGGAATCTCATTCGGAATTGTTTTCACATTTGAATATTTTTTTGATCGTTTCTTCAGCAGCAACAACTATTTTGATTGTTGCAGTTTTGGTACTTTTTTTATTGTCATTTTTACTTTCCGGCAGTGAAGTTGCCTTTTTCTCTCTTAGTCCAAAAGATGTCAATATTTTAAAAACAAGAAAACAGCCTTCATTCAAAAGGATTGTCAATCTGTTAGAACAGCCAAAGACATTACTGGCGTCGATGCTAATTGCCAATAGTTTTGTAAACATCGGCATCATTTTAATTTCCAATTTATTGCTTGATGGTATTTTCAGAGATTATTTGTCTGATTCGTTGCTGATTAATTTCATGATTAAGGCTGTATTGGTTTCATTTTTCATTTTACTTTTTGCAGAAGTGTTGCCAAAAGTTTGGGCAACGCATCATAAAGTTTGGTTCGCGTCCAATGCTTCATTAATCATCGAAATCTGCAATAGTGTTTTGTTGGGACTTAGTAAAAAGTTTGTCAGCTATAGCGATAACATCGAAAAGAAAGTTTCTCCATTAAAAAAATCAGGATTGGATAATAGTAATCTCGATTACGCCATAGACTTATTACCAGAACATGAGGCAAGTATGGAAGAAAAGCAAATCCTGAAAGGCATTAGAAAATTTGGAGGCACTTCTGTTAAACAGGTGATGCGCACACGCCTAGACGTGAGCGGTATCGATGCATCGCTTTCGCTTCATGAGATTATTGCGCTTTCTGAGGATTTACATTATTCAAGACTACCTGTATATCGCGCCAATCTTGATGAAATCATTGGTGTATTGCATATTAAAGACTTGCTTCCTTATTTAGATAAACCTGCAGATTTCGAATGGCATCATCTGATTAGGACGCCATTTTTTGTACATGAACAAAAACATATTGAAGACTTGCTTCAGGATTTCAGAGCCAAGAGAACCCATTTTGCGATTGTTGTGGATGAGTTTGGTGGAACTTCCGGAATTGTAACACTTGAGGATATTGTTGAAGAAGTAATCGGAGAAATTAAAGATGAATTTGACGATGAAGAAAGTGGCAATAACAAAATAGATGACTTCAATTATATTTTTGAAGGCAAAACGATGATCAATGATGTTTGTAAAGCGATTGGTGTTCCGTTAAATACTTTTGATCATATCAGAGGATCCAGTGATTCATTGGCAGGATTGGTTTTGGAAATTGCAGGAGAGTTCCCTCAAATAAATGAATCGCTTGTTCATGGTCAGTTTGTATTTATTCCGCTTGAAATAAAAAAGAATCGCATCGAAAAAGTAAAGCTGACCATTCAGCCAAAAGAAAAACAGCCCAATCCATAATGATACCTAAAAAAAACAACATTGTTCCTTTGATTTTAGGTGGTATGCTGATGCTGTTGATGGCTTGTAATTCAAATTATACTTCCCGAAAAAAAGGTTATTTCAAAATCGATTTACCCGAACATCAATATCAGGTTTTTAATAAACAAGGTTTTCCTTATTCTTTTGAATATCCAGTATATGCAACCGTGATTCAGGATAGTACCTATTTTGACAGTACACCTGAAAACAATTACTGGATAAATCTGGATTTTCCTGCTTTCAATGCAAGGTTGTTCATGAGTTATAAAATTATTGGTGGGTTGGCGCCTTATAAAATCAAGCAGGCTGATGGCAGTTATAAAGATTCCCTAGGTGTCAATCAATTTGATTTGATGGTTAATGACGCTTTCAACTTGACTAATAAAAATGATGTCATCGCCAGTTCAATAAAAGATAGTTTGATAAGAAATCCGAATGGCATTAGTGGTGTTTTTTTTAAAGTAGGCGGTAATGCGGCAACAGCAAGTCAGTTTTTTCTTAGTGATACGACAAAGAATTTCATCAGAGGGGCGCTGTATTTTGATGCCACACCCAATGCAGATTCTTTAAGGCCGGTTCAAGAATTTTTAAGAAAAGACTTAGAACACTTGATTAGTACTTTTGAATTTAAAAGTCAAAAGTGAAAATTTAAAAATAAGAAGTAAGTGTATATGTTTCGGGTATTGATTTTTTAAATAAAAACTTCTCTTGAATATACTGCAACTCTCTTGACAAACCAACGTAATTTTGCACTATGATAGCGATTGACCATGTTTTATTAAGCGACAAAATAGTCAGTGAACAATTTGTTTGTGATTTGAGCAAATGCAAAGGTGCCTGTTGTGTTGATGGCGATGCCGGTGCGCCGCTCGACAGGAAAGAGTTAAAAGAAATAGATGAAGTTTTTGATAAAGTGTTGCCATATCTAAATCCCACCAGTAAAAAAGAAATCGAAGCACAAGGCAGATATGTTTATGACAGAGAATTTGGTTGGGTAACTCCCACCATCAACAGTAAAGTATGTGTCTACGGAATTTTTGATGCCAATGGTGTAGTGAAATGTGGAATCGAACAAGCTTATCTCGATGGAAAAGTAAAATGGAAGAAACCAATCAGCTGCCATTTATTTCCCATCATTGTAAAGAAAAGTAATGACGGCGTAACTGAACTTGCGAATTATGAACCCCGCGAAGATAATTGCAAAGCTGCTTGCTCTTTAGGAAAAAAACTCAAAGTACCAGTTTATGAATTTCTTAAAGAACCATTAATCAGAAAATTTGGTGAAGATTTTTATGAAGCATTGGATGCTACGGCAAAGCATATGAGTGAAAAAAGTAAAAAGTAAAAAGCAAAAAGTAAAAATTCAAAATTTAAAAGTAAAAAGTAGAAAACAATTCGAAAAAATAATAACATTAATGAAAAAATTATCTAATTATCTTAAAATATTTCCTTGTTCCTTTTTGATTATTTCTTTAGCGTCATGCTCTGTTAACAAAGCTAATATCGACAATGAGTTGAAGACTTTTTACGACACAGAAAAAACGGAAGGTTGTTTTACTTTACTTGATAATGCAAGCGGTCAAATTACGGTTTATAACATGGGCATGGATACAACAAGAGTTTCACCAGGCGCTACTTTTGATGTATTGAATGCCATGATAGCATTACATACTGGCACCATTACAGATGAAAACAAACCTTTGGGTATTCAAAAAGAAAACGATTCACTTACTAGTTCAACAATAACACTCAAGCAAGCATTTCATGATAACGTAAAAGAATGTACGAAGTTTTTAGCATCAACAACAGGAAAAGTAGAGATGCAAAAATGGATTGATAGTCTTTCTTATGGAAATAAAACAATAGGAGACAGTTCGGAAAAGTATTGGGCAAATAACAAACTTAAAATATCTCCCGACGAACAATTGGGCTTATTAAAACATCTTTATTTTGATCAGCTTCCATTTAGAAAATCAGTTCAGGAGTCTATGAGAAATATGATGATTCAAGAAGATAATAGTGCTTATCGACTTAGTTATAAAACGGCATCTATCATTAACGAATCTAATCATACAGAGAGTTGGACAATAGGCTGGATTGAAGAAAATAGACATGTTTATTTCTTTGTCAATTTATTGAAGAACAACGCCAATGATAAATCACCAGAATCAACAGCTGTGAAAGTGACAAAAAATATTTTAACCCATTATGGATTTTTCAAAGGGTTAAAATAAATGAACTTTTCATTTGTGTGCTTGTTATCTCTTTACATTTTATTTTGAAACTATATGCAATCTTATTGCGAATCATTAACAGAATACAAAAGACTTAAAACCAGAGAGGTTAAAGTTGGCGATTTATTACTAGGTGCAGGTCATCCTGTAAGAATTCAAACCATGACAACTACAGATACCATGAATACCATGGCGACAGTAGAACAAACCATTCGTTGTATTGAAGCCGGCGCCGAACTAGTTAGAATTACCGCTCCTTCAAAAAAAGAAGCAGAGAATTTACAAAATATAAAAGATGAACTAAGGAAGAGAGGCTATACAACACCGTTAGTTGCTGATATTCACTTTACGCCTAATGCAGCCGAAATAGCAGCAAGAATTGTAGAGAAGGTTAGGGTGAATCCGGGTAATTATGTAGACAAGAAAAAATTTGAACAGCTTGAATATACTGATGAGGAATATCTTGAAGAAATAGAACGTATACGTGAGCGATTTACACCCTTGGTTACAATTTGTAAAGAACATGGAACTGCTATGCGTATTGGCACCAATCACGGAAGTTTAAGCGATCGTATCATGAGCCG
>CANGEZ010000016.1 GCA_947452875.1 Chitinophagaceae bacterium | reverse complement strand
GGCGGATACCGCAGTGTTGAAAAAGCTTTGAAAATGCAACCTGCCGACATCGTTGAAGAAGTAAAGAAAAGTGGCTTGAGAGGTCGTGGTGGAGCTGGTTTCCCTACCGGAATGAAATGGAGCTTTTTGGCAAAACCTGATGGCGTTCCTCGTTATTTGGTATGTAATGCTGATGAAAGCGAACCGGGTACATTTAAAGACAGATATTTAATGGAGTTCATTCCTCATATTTTAATTGAAGGGATGATCGTTGCTTCTTTCGCGTTAGGAAGTAACACCAGCTATATTTATATCAGAGGTGAATACGATTGGATTACAGATATTTTGGAAGAAGCCATTGCTGAAGCGAAACAAAACGGCTGGTTAGGAAAAAACATTCAAGGTTCAGGCTTTGATTGTGAAATGTATGTGCAACGTGGAGCAGGTGCTTATATCTGCGGTGAGGAAACAGCTTTGCTAGAATCATTAGAAGGAAAAAGAGGTAATCCAAGAATCAAACCTCCATTTCCGGCGGTTAAAGGTTTGTGGGGTTGTCCAACTGTGGTAAATAATGTTGAGACGTTAGCTGCAGTTGTTCCTATTATTAATGAAGGTGGTGATGAATATGCAAAAATTGGTGTGGGTCGTTCTACCGGAACCAAATTGATTTCTGCTTGTGGTAATATCAACAAACCAGGTATTTACGAAATAGATATGACCATCTCTGTAGAAGAATTTATTTACAGCGATGAATATTGTGGTGGCATTCCAAATGGAAAGAAATTAAAAGCCTGCATACCAGGAGGCTCTTCAGTTCCAATTCTTCCTGCTAACTTATTATTGACAACTGCCAAAGGCGAAAAGCGCTTGATGAACTATGAAAGCTTGAGCGATGGCGGTTTTGCAACAGGTTCTATGATGGGATCTGGTGGATTTATCGTGTTAGATGAAGATCAATGCATTGTTCGTCATACTTATACTTTGGCAAGATTCTATCGCCATGAAAGTTGTGGACAGTGTAGCCCTTGCCGTGAGGGAACAGGCTGGATGGAGAAAATTTTATTGAGTTTAGAGAAAGGAAAAGGCAAGATGAGTGATATTGATTTGTTATGGGATATTCAAAGAAAAATCGAAGGAAATACAATTTGTCCTTTGGGAGATGCAGCCGCATGGCCTGTGGCAGCAGCTATCAGACATTTCCGCGATGAATTTGAATGGCATGTAAACAATCCTGAGAAATGCTTGACGGAGAATTATGGGTTGAGGCATTATGCGGATCCGATACATGTTCCTACAAATTAAAAAGTAAAAATTAAAAAGTAAAAAAGGTGGAGAATGATGATTGGGTAGCGGAATTTATAATTGAAGAAGAGTACAAGCCATATAATATAAAACATAGGTGTTTTTACTTTTCAAAAGATGTTGTGAGTTTTGTGAGTTCTAGTAAATACGACAAGGTTTTTTACTCAATGTTTGACCAATTGGTAAGAAGCGCCACATCAATTGGTGCTAATGTGGTAGAAGGTTCATCAGGAAGTAGTAAAAAAGATTGGATAAAGTTCTTGATAATAGCTTTAAAATCTGCTAATGAAACTAAATATTGGCTTTGTTTAATCAGAGATACAATGGAAGTTTCAAAGGAAGAAATAAATAAACTAATAAATGAAGCAGAAGAAATTTCAAAAATAATCGCTTCAATTGTTCTAAAAGCAAAATGATGTCATTTGACTCACAACTTTTGAATTTTGAATTTTCAATTTTGACTTTTTAATATGTCCGACGAAATAATAAATATCAAAGTAACCATCGACAACATCACCATTGATGTGGCGCCGGGTACAACTATCTTAAATGCTGCAAGGCAAATAGGAGGTGATGTAACCCCGCCTGCGATGTGTTATTACAGTAAACTTGAAGGCAGTGGCGGTAAATGCCGTACCTGTTTGGTTGAAGTAGCAGCCGGTTCAACTGCTGATCCAAGACCAATGCCTAAATTGGTGGCAAGTTGCAGAACAACTGTTATGGATGGCATGGTTGTAAAAAACATGACCAGCGAAAAAGTACCTGATGCTAGAGCAGGTGTTGTAGAATTTTTATTGCTGAATCACCCATTGGATTGTCCGATTTGTGATCAAGCAGGAGAATGTCATTTACAAGATTTGGGTTACGATCATGGTAAAGAAGGAACTCGTTACCAATTTGCTCGTCGTACTTTCAAGAAAGAAGATATTGGTCCATACATTCAATTACACATGACAAGATGTATTCTTTGTTATCGTTGTACTTATGTGGCAGACCAGCTGACCAATAAGCGTGTACACGGTATCGTTGACAGAGGCGATCACGCTGCCATTTCAACTTATATTTCCAAAGCCATTGATAATGATTTCTCAGGCAACATGATTGATGTTTGCCCTGTAGGAGCATTGACTGATAAAACTTTCCGTTTCAAAAACAGAGTTTGGTTTACTAAGCCTGTTGACGCACATAGAAATTGCACAACACCAGGATGTTGCGGCAAAGCGACTTTATGGTTAAGAGGTGATGAAGTGTTCAGAGTTACCGCACGTAAAGATGAATGGGGTGAAGTGCAAAGCTTTGATGGTAAACCAGGTTGGATTTGCAACACTTGCAGATTTGAAACTAAGAAAACTGAAAGCTGGACAATCGAAGGCGTAACAACCATCAGTCGTCATTCTGTAATTGGCGCCAACAAATACAATACAACATTAGTGAAGCCAAATGAAACAGTTAAAAAAGTAATGAAAGGTGTAGAGCCTAAATTACTGATGGATATACATAGTGTGAGTGGCGTAAATAATCCAAATATTCACTTGAGTGACATCAATGGTCCAGCTCATTCCGGTGATTTTAAAAAATAATTGATAATGTTATTAGCGATTGATCTTGGTTTGGTAATTGAAAAATTAATACTGATAGTAGTGGTAATTTCCGCTTCATTGGTCATTGCCATGTATACCACATTTGCAGAAAGAAAAGTAGCTGCTATTTTACAAGACCGTCGTGGTCCAAACAGAGCCGGTCCTTTTGGTTTATTGCAACCTTTAGCCGATGGCTTGAAACTGTTTTTCAAAGAAGAAATCATTCCGGATTTTTCAAACAAATTTTTATTTATACTCGGACCTGCATTGGCTATGTTAACTGCCATGATGACAAGTGCCATTATTCCATGGGGAGATAAAGTGGAATTGTTTGGAAGAGAAATCAGTTTGCAAATCACCGACGTAAATGTTGGTATTCTATATGTATTTGGTGTTGTGAGTTTGGGCGTTTACGGCATCATGATTGGTTCATGGGCTAGTAATAATAAATTCTCTTTGATGGGTGGACTAAGAGCTGCTTCTCAAATCATCAGTTATGAATTGGCTATGGGTATTTCCATCATTGCGTTGTTGATGGTAACGGGAACCCTTAGCCTAAAAGAAATGGTGGTTCAACAGCAGGCAGGATACTGGAACATTGTTAAACAACCTTTGGGCTTTTTAATATTTTTAATTTGTGCTTTTGCAGAATGTAACAGAACACCATTTGATTTACCAGAAGCAGAAAACGAATTGATTGGTGGTTATCATACAGAGTATTCTTCTATGAAATTGGGTTTCTTTTTATTTGCTGAATACATCAACATGTTTGTAAGCAGTGTAATTATGGCGACCTTGTTTTTTGGAGGTTATGATATTCCTTTCTTTAATGAAGCAACTTTATCACCCAATATTGCAGCGATTTTAGGTATCGTTGCTTTAATGGCAAAAGTGGTATTTTTTATATTCCTGTTTATGTGGGTAAGATGGACAATTCCCAGATTCAGATATGATCAATTGATGCATTTGGGTTGGAGAATTTTAATTCCATTGGCATTGTTTAATATGTTGGCCACAGGAGCATCGATTTTGTATTTTCATTAAAAAGTAAAAAGTAAAAATTCAAAAGTAAAAAAGGATAGTCTATCATAATTTTTAAATTTTGATTTTTGACTTTTAAATTATAACCAATGCAAGCATTAACATCAAAAGCGAAACAAGTCAGCAGAAAGCCAATGAGCTTTACTGAACGCTTGTATTTGCCGGCTATATTTAAAGGTATGATGATTACATTCAGTCATATTTTTAAAAAGAAACCAACCATTAACTATCCTGAAAAGCAAAGACCATTCAGTCCTGTTTTTAGAGGAATGCAGATTTTGAACCGTGATGAAGAAGGTCGTGAAAATTGTACGGCATGTGGATTGTGTGCTGTTGCTTGTCCGGCTGAAGCAATTACCATGGAAGCAGCAGAAAGACAAGCTGGGGAAGAGAATTTATATCGTGAAGAGAAATATGCAGCCAAATATGAAATCAACATGTTGCGTTGTATCTTCTGTGGATTGTGTGAAGAGGCTTGTCCAAAAGATGCCATTTATTTAAGCGAAACATTTGCTCCTGCTGATTACCAGCGTAAGCAATTTGTGTATGCAAAAAATGAATTGCTGATACCACATCCAAAAGAAAATCCCGAAGCTTATAAAAAAGCATTGGGTAACAGAGCCAATAAATCAACGGTTAACTAATTAATAATGAATTTAACAACACTAGTTTTTATTTTATTATCAGTAATGGCGATTGGAAGTGCCATTATGATGATTTCCAGCAAAAGCCCTGTGCATAGTGTATTGTGGCTGATTGTGGTTTTCTTTGCCATCTCCGGACATTATATTTTATTGAATGCTCAGTTTTTGGCGATTGTAAATATTATTGTTTACGCAGGCGCCATTATGGTGTTATTCTTGTTTGTGGTGATGTTGATGAATCTCAATGCAGAGACCGAGCCTGTGAAAAATTACCGACTGCAATTGGTAGGGGTGATTACAGGTGGAGCTTTGTTATTAGTATTGGTTTCAGCGGTAATGAAAATAGACGTTGAGCAATTAGTGGAAATGAAAGTAGGAGACCAAGGATTAATAAAAGTGCTCGGTATGAATTTGTTTAAGAATTATGTATTGCCTTTCGAAATCAGTAGTGTGTTGTTTTTGAGTGCGATGATTGGCGCGGTGGTGATTGGTAAAAAAGGTGAAACTGCAAATCAGTAAAAAGAAAATTATTTATGGATATCAAAGCCTATATCATTTTATCACTTGCCTTATTTACCATCGGTATCGTTGGTGTATTGGTTCGTCGTAATGCCATTATCATTTTCATGTGTGTGGAGTTGATGCTAAATGCAGTGAACCTTTTGTTGGTTGCATTTTCTAAAATGCATGCCATGAGTGGAGTGGCAAAAGCATCACCTTATTTTGCCAGTGATGCTCAGGTATTTGTGTTTTTCATCATGGTAGTGGCAGCGGCCGAAGTAAGTGTGGGCTTGGCTATTATTGTAATGATGTACAGAAACGTACATACCGTGGATGTGAACTTTTTAAACAGACTTAAAAACTAATAAACTGGATTCATTTTTTGAATTCGTTTTCATTGCTTATGAATAATATATTTAAATTGGTTTGGCTGATTCCGGTGTTACCATTGATAGGATTTTTAATTAATGGTTTGGGAAGAAAGTCTTTATCTAAATCATTATCAGGGATTATTGGTAGTGGCGTTATTTTAGGCTCATTTGTATTGAGTCTATTGGTTTTCTTTCAAGTGAAAAATGGCAATACGGCTACCATTCACTTTTTTGATTTTATCAGATTGGAGAATTTTAAAATTGGCTTTGATTATAAAATAGATCAACTCTCTTCTTTATTTCTTTTGATAATTACAGGTGTAGGGTTTTTAATTCATGTGTATTCAACTTCATACATGCATGATGAAGAGAACATGAATTTCGCAAAGTATTTCTCTTATTTAAATCTCTTCGTTTTCTCCATGTTGTTGTTGGTGATGGGCGGAAATTTCGTCATCATGTTCATCGGTTGGGAAGGTGTTGGATTGTGTTCTTATTTGTTGATTGGATATTGGTTCAGAAATACAGATTACACAGATGCCGCGAAGAAAGCCTTTATCATGAACAGAATTGGTGATTTGGGTTTCTTATTGGCTTTGTTTTGGTTGATTACAAAAATCGGTTCTGTACAATATGATGTGGTGTTTTCTGCTGCTTCATTGGCTAAATTATCTGCAACAGATATCACCGGAATTACCATGTTACTATTTGTAGGTGCTACCGGTAAGAGCGCACAGATTCCCTTATATACTTGGTTGCCTGATGCGATGGCGGGTCCAACACCTGTGAGCGCATTGATTCACGCCGCAACGATGGTGACAGCAGGTATTTACATGATTGCCAGAAGTAACGCTTTGTTCTCTTTGGCTCATCAAACACAAACAGTAATCACAATTGTAGGATTGGCTACAGCTTTACTCGCAGCATCAATTGCCATCAAACAAAACGATATCAAAAAAGTATTGGCTTATTCAACAGTGAGTCAATTGGGTTTCATGTTCCTTGCATTAGGAACAGGAAATTATGTTGCAGCAGTATTTCACGTATTGACACATGCGTTCTTTAAAGCATTAATGTTCTTAGGAAGTGGTTCTGTAATTCATGCGATGGGCGGAGAACAAGATATTCGCAAAATGGGAGGCTTGCACAAGCATATGAAAATTACTAGTGTGACTTTCTTAATTGGCTGTTTGGCCATTGCAGGTATTCCAGGTTTTTCAGGCTTCTTCTCTAAAGATGAAATATTAGCCGGAACATTTGCGCATAGTCCTGTATTATATGGTATCGCATTATTTGCTGCTTTGCTCACTGCATTCTATATGTTTAGATTGTACATCGTAACATTCACCGGAACATTCCGTGGTACTCATGATCAGGAGCATCATTTGCATGAAAGCCCTGCAGCCATGACTTTCCCGTTGATTGTACTAGCCATACTCAGTATTATTGGTGGTTATGTTGGTGTGCCTGAAGTGCTTGGCGGACATCATGAATTAGCCAGTTATTTATCACCTGTTGTGAAATCTGCGGAACATCATTTGGATCACAATACTGAATATATGCTGATGGGATTGTCTACAATTTTAGTAGTTATTTCTATCTCATTTGCATGGATGAAATTCAAAAATTATAAAGTAGAAGGTGAAGCTAACGGCTTCGGTAAGGTGCTGGAAAATAAATGGTATGTTGATGAATTGTACCAGACTGCTATCGTGAATCCTTTAAAATCAATCTCTGCATTTTTCAATAACATCATAGAATCAAAAGTGATAGACGGCGCTGTAAACGGAGTTGGTAAAGCTGTGAATTATAGCAGCAGACAATTACGTTGGTTACAAAGCGGACAAGTTGGCGCTTATGTGCTGTTGATGGTTATAGGCATGTTGATCTTATTTTTCATACAATTGTTTTTATAATAAAATAGAAGAAATTGGGTAATTACATTACATTTCCAGACTTATTGATTTGGCTGCCAATATTGGCTGGCTTTTTCTGTTTATTTGCTGTTAACCAAAAACATGCAAAAAATACTGCTATCGTTTTTTCACTACTTACATTGGGTGTTTCCATAGCAAGTTTGTTTTTCACCAACTCGGAGAAATACATGACGTATAACAATGTTAGTTATATCTGGTTGAAATATCTTGGGGCAAATTATTTCATCGGATTGGATGCAACAGGGCGCATGCTCACCTTGTTAACGGCTATCGGATTTCCATTGATTCTGTTAACTAGCCAAAATGATCAATTAAAGAAGCCCAATTCATTTTATGGTTTATTGATGTTAACACAAGCTGGCCTAATGGGTGTATTTATGGCATTTGATGCTTTGACCTTTTATTTTTTCTGGGAGTTGGCATTGATTCCAGTTTATTTCCTATCAAGCATTTGGGGAGGAGAGAGAAGAATTCAGGCTACATTTAAATTCTTCGTCTATACATTCGCGGGATCTTTATTAATGTTGGTTGGAATTATCTATATCTATTTGCACACAGATGCAAGAGCATTTGTAGATGGCACCATAGCAACTCATTCATTTGCTTTGAATGCATTTTACAATGCGCAGTTATCAGGAACAGAACAGGCCTGGTTGTTTGCCGCTTTCTTTATTGCTTTTGCTATTAAAATGCCAATATTTCCTTTTCACACTTGGCAGCCTGATGCATATGATCAATCACCAACAACTGTAACTATGGTGTTGAGTGGTATTATGGTAAAGATGGGATTGTTTGGTGTATTAAGATGGTTGTTGCCAATGTTTCCGTCAGCCTCAATTCATCACGCTAATTTAGTCATTACATTATCTGTGATTGGAATTGTGTATGCAAGTTGCCTCGCCATGATGCAGGACAATATTAAAAAACTGGTCGCCTATTCTTCAATAGCTCACATCGGGTTGATGTGTGCGGCTTTATTTGCGATGAATGAAATCAGCATTCAAGGTGTGCTCATACAGATGTTCAATCATGGAATAAATATTATTGGCATGTGGATCGTAGTTGAAATCATTGAAAGAAAAACCGGGGTTAAGAAAATTTCGGAATTAAGTGGTCTCGCTGCTTCAGCTCCTGTACTTACCATTTTATTTATCATCATCGCTTTAGCCAACATTGCATTGCCATTAACCAATGCCTTTACAGGTGAATTTTTGATGTTTGCAGGTTTATATCAAAAGAATATCTGGTTTGCTGTATTTGCAGGACTTGGCGTGATATTATCTGCAGTGTATACATTAAACATGATTCAGAAAGTTTTTTACGGCAGTGTAAATAATGTTACAACAGAAGTAAAAGACATTAACCTTACAGAAAAATTAGTTTTGATAGTGATTGTAGGTATCATATTTTTCATTGGTGTATATCCACAACCATTGATTGATCTTACATCAGAATCAGTAACAAATCTGATGTTCAAATTGAAATAAGATTTCAGAAATTTTAGATACAAATTATGAATGCAATAATATTAACTGCGATTTGGGGTGTGATCATGATGTTCGGTGGTGTGTTTATCAAAAGCAAAACGGCACCTCGCTTTGTTGCTATAACAGGCATGCTCATTGTTTTATCTTCATCCATCATTGAGCTACTGACTAAAAAGTCGTTTTTTAATTTCGACCATAACAACATGTTGCATACAGATGGCTTTAATCTGACATTCATTGCTATTGTAATGACTTGTACTTTAATCTATTTTCTTTTAACAGGTACTGAGATTGAAAAAGTTGGCTCACATGTTGGTGAATACTTCGCTTTAATCTTTTTTATTTTATGCGGCATTTCTATTGCAGCAACTTTCAATACTTTATTGATGTTGTTCATTGGAATTGAAATTATTTCTATTCCATTGTATATACTAACGGGAAGTGATAAGCGAAATTTAAAGAGCAACGAAGCTGCTTTGAAATATTTTTTAATGGGCGCTTTTTCAACAGGTATTATGTTGATGGGTATTGCCTTTATTTACGGAGGAAATCCTAATGCATCCTTTTATATAGATAAAATTCAGATTGGACTTGGACACATGCCTGTATTAATTGCTGCAGGATTATTGTTCATCATGGTGTCCATGTCTTTTAAAGTTTCTGCGGCTCCATTTCATTTTTGGACACCAGATGTATACGATGGCGCGCCAACTGTATTCACTTCATTTATGAGTTCAGTGGTGAAAGTTGCAGGATTCTTTGCCTTCTTAAGATTATTTGAACTTTCATTCGGCATTGTGCATGAGCAATGGCAATATTTAATTGCATTTATAACCGTTGCTACTTTAGTCATCGGTAACATTACAGCTGTATTCCAACAAAGTGTAAAAAGAATGTTGGCCTATTCAAGTATAGCACAAGCAGGTTTTATGTTACTAGCTATATTCGCATTGAATGCAAAAGCTAAAGAAGGTATCTTATTGTATTCGGCAGCATATAGCCTTGCTTCAATTGGTATTTTCGGAATACTAACAAAAATGGAAGACTATACTATTGATGGATTTAACGGATTAGGAAAAGAAAATCCATTGATGGCATTTGCGGCTACTGTGTTTTTATTGTCATTAACCGGTATTCCATTAACAGCAGGCTTTCAAAGTAAATTTTTTATGTTGATGGCAGCAGTAGATAATGGACATCAATTTTGGTTGGTAATCGTTGCCGTTATTTTTGCAGCAATAAGTGCATACTATTATTTCAGAGTGATTCAAGCTATTTATTTTAAAGAATCAGATCGTAATGTAGTTGTTGCAAATGCAGTAAATCCATTCTTCAATTACATGCTTATTGTAATTATTGCACTGATAGTTATCATAGGCATATATCCCGAAATCGTGATTGGCTGGATGTATCGCTAATCTGAGTATGATTTTAAATAAATCAGGTTCAGGCTATTTCTTTTTATATAATTTTATGGCATGAACTATTTCGATTCATTATTACTTTCTTGGAAAAATATTCGTGGCAATAAGTTGCGTACAGCCATTACCGTAATCATTATCGCATTAGGAATTTTTGCACTCATTTTAATAATAACGGCTATTCAAGCCGCTAGTAATAGTCTTACCGCTAGTTTCTCAACCATGGGCTCAAATGCTTTTAGCATCAGATACAAAGAAAGGAATATCAATTTTGGACATAGGGGTAGAAGTGCAGCATCCCGAACAAGCAAGAAAAACCTGAATGAAAGAAAATCTTCATTGGGAATTCCCATAAGTTTGGATGAAGCAAAATTATTCAGAGATCGTTTTTCATTTCCTGGAGCTAAGGTCAGTATTGCTTTAAGAGGTCCTTCGGCAATTGTGGTCAATACAAATCATTACAAAACCAATCCGGAGATAAATGTCTTTGGTGGCGATATCAATTATCTAGAATTGAATGGCTACAAAATTGCTTATGGTAGAAATTTTACACCTACTGAAACAGAATCTGGAATCAGTGTGTGTATCATTGGAAGTGGTGTTGCAGAGAAGTTGTTTGCAGAAAACAAAACAAAGGCTATAGATGCGCTGGTGAGTGTAGATCATATTCCTTACAGAGTGATTGCGGTTCTTGAGGACAAAGGCTCCAGTGCTTTTTTCAACACTAGTAAAGTAGTGATAACCCCTTTTAACAATGTGAGAAGGGTTTTTGCTTCACAAAATAGCAACTATAACTTGGCTGTACAAGTTGATGATTTGAAGAAAATGAATTTTGCGATTGGAGAAGCCACGGCTATATTTCGCCCAATAAGAAAATTGGCTGTAAAAGATGCGGACAATTTTTTTATAGACAAAAGCGACAGCATTGCAGAGTCATTGCTTACCAACTTGGGCTTTCTTGAAAAAGGCACGATTGGTATAGCTTTCATTACCTTGATAGGTGCGGCAATTGGTCTTATGAATATCATGTTAGTGGCTGTAAATGAACGTACCAAGGAAATTGGATTGGCAAAAGCATTAGGCGCCACAAAGGCTACAATAAGAAGTCAGTTTTTATTTGAATCGATTTTAATCAGCTTGATGGGTGCAGTTGCTGGTATCGTTTCAGGTGTATTACTGGGAAATCTTGTTGCCGTGTTATTACATACTGGATTTGTAATTCCTTGGGGATGGGTAATCGCAGGAATTGTAGTTTGTTTTGTTGTAGGATTGCTTGCCGGACTTTATCCTGCTTATAAAGCTTCCAAGTTGGATCCGATTGTCGCCTTGAGATATGAATAATATTTCCCCAAATAATCCACTATTAATAATTTAATATCAGAAATTTAATTCTATTATTATTGTCTCATTCGATTATTTTATTAACTTGTCGCCTCATTACTAATTGAAATGATCAAAGTCATTTTTATTCAGTAGAAATTAGTTAAAAAAACAGAAAAAATTTTTTAAAAAAACCAATTAAAAACAGATTGTTATGGCAGAAGCAAAATCAGCTGCAAACTCGGCAAACAAATCCAGCAACATGATTTCATTATTAGCACCTGTGGTGTGTTTGTTGGCAGGTTACATCATTTGGAGATTTATCTTAGGTAGTGGTGACAATTTCAATGTAGGCAGTGAAAATGGCGGGTTCTGGCCCGAGAGAGAAGCACCTAAAACTGCTTTAAGTAAAATGTATTTGGGCGGTATCATTGTACCTATTTTGATTGGTACTTTATTGACCATGATTACTTTCGTTGTAGAAAGATTCATGACTATCTCAAAAGCTGCTGGTACAGGAAACAATAATGATTTTGTTCGTAAAGTACAATTTCATTTGGCTAACAAAAACATTGACGCTGCTATTGCTGAATGCGATAAACAAAAAGGTTCTGTTGGTAATGTAATGAGATCAGGTTTACATCGTTACAAAGAAATGGTTAACAACACACAATTGTCTACAGATCAAAAAGTTTTGGCTATTCAAAAAGAAGTAGAAGAAGCTACATCATTAGAATTACCAATGTTAGAAAAGAATCTTGTGTTCTTATCAACTATTGCTTCTATTGCAACTTTGATGGGACTATTAGGAACGGTATTGGGTATGATTCGTTCATTCTCTGCTCTTGGTGAAGACAGTGGTGGTGGTGCCGCAGCTAGTAAATTGTCTGTTGGTATCTCTGAAGCCCTTTACAACACGGCATTGGGTATTGGTACATCTGCATTTGCTATTGTTTTCTACAACATCTTTACTACAAAAATTGATGGAATTACATATGGCATCGATGAATCAGGTTTTACTTTAACCCAATCATTTGCGTCTCTCTACAAATAATTTTGTGGAATACGACAACGTATTGAATCTAAAAGCCACTTTCAAAAAAAATAAAGAATGCCTAAAGTAAAAATTCCACGAAAAAGCACATCAATCGATATGACAGCGATGTGTGATGTGGCGTTTTTGTTGTTGTCCTTTTTCATATTGGCTACCAAACAAAAACCGCCTGAGGCACTTTCAGTTTCACCACCAAATTCAGTTTCTGCAAAAGCAGCTCCTGATAAGTCTATTTTAATTACTTTGACTAAAGACGGAAGATCTTTTCTGATGCTGGGTGATGAAACAAAAAAAGCTGACATCATCAATAATATAAATGCAGCAAAAGGACTTAATTTAACTGCTGCTGAAATTAAAAAGCTGAATAAAACATTATTTATTGGTGTTCCATTCAGTCAACTTAAATCTTTTTTATCTATGGCTGTAGAGCCTTCAGCTGATAAATTACCCGGGATACCTACCGACAGTACTAATAATGAAATGTCTGATTGGTTACATAGTGTTACAAATGTATATGCAGGATCCGATCAGCGTAAACTACAGGAAATGTTGTTGGTAAAAGGAGACAATGCGGCTCATTATCCTGCATTCAAACAGATAAAAGAAGCATTTAAGAAAAATGAGATTTATAAGTTCAGAATTGTTACAAATGGCGAGGCTGTTCCTGTTGGCTCTGAATTGTATTTAAATCCACCTAAATCAAATTAATTAACTAAAAAAATCTTACTGACATGGCAGAAATGGATACTTCGTCGGGTGGTCATCATAAGAAAGGGCCCGGCGTTAAGAAATCAAAGAAATTATCGACTAGAGTGGATTTGACTCCGATGGTTGATTTAGGTTTTCTGCTCATCACATTCTTTGTATTCACCACTACCATGAGTCAATCAACGGCTATGAACATGAACGAGCCTAAAGATGATTCAACACAAATCTTGAAAGTGAAGAACTCTGGTGCGATGACAATTTTATTAGGGAAAGGAGATCAGGTTTATTATTATTATGGACAATTAGAAGCTGATAAATTAAGTGATCAATTTAAAAGTACCAATTTCAAAGAAATCAGAGATTTGATCGTTTCTAAAAAGAAAGCTACCAATATTGATGACTTGATGTATATCATTAAATCTGACAAAGAATCAACATTTAAAAATGCAATTGATATTCTTGATGAAATGAGTATATGTGCAGTTCCTCCCGGTCACTATGCTGAAGTAGACATGACGCCTACTGAAGAATTATTGATCAGTAAAACAGAGGAAGCCAATGGCATCAAGTAATTTCTGTTAACCGTAACAATATCTAGAAAAAATTAAAAGATAATTATGGATGTAAATAAAATCTTAAGTGCTGATGTGCTTGACATTATCTTCGAGGGAAGAAATAAAGCATATGGTGCTTATGAATTAAGAAGAACCTATAATCAAAGACTTAAAAAAGCATTGATTGTTACTGCATCTTTACTTCTGCTTATCTTTATCGGAACTGTCATGGCTAATGTTCTTGCAAAATACAAGAGCAAAAGCAATATCGACGTTATCGATACAGAAATGGCAAAGGTAAAAGATGAACCACCACCACCTCCACCACCTCCTCCTCCACCAACACCTCCTCCTCCACCAGAAGTAAATCAGGTGAAGTTTACGCCTCCTAAAATTGTAAAGGATGAGGAAGTGGCACCGGAAGAAAAAATTGAAGAAATCAAAGAAGATCAGGTTATCTCTACAAAAACTGTAGAAAGTGATAACAAAGATCAAATAGTACAAGCTCCTGTTGAAGATAATTCTAAAGCAGTTGAGTTGCCTAAAGAAGATGATGAAAATAAAGTCTTTACCAAAGTAGAAGTTGATGCTTCCTATGTTGGTGGTGAATCAGCTTGGAGAAGATATCTTTCCAATAATTTGGATGCAGGTGTACCTGGTGAAAATGGTGCAGCTCCAGGAACATACACAGTAATCGTAAGATTCATTGTGGCAAAAGATGGAAGTGTGAGTGATGTGCAAGCTGAAACCAATCATGGATTTGGTATGGAACAAGAATCTGTTCGTGCTATTAAAAAATCAGGTAAATGGACACCGGCTATTCAAAATGGTCGTAATGTAACAGCTTATAAACGCCAGCCAATTACTTGGGTGGTGCAGGAATAAATTTCAATTTTTTTTTTAAGAAACCTCTCGTAAATAAAACGGGAGGTTTTTTTATGATATTAGTTTTTGTTTAAAAGGTTCAATACCTGCCTGCCGACAGGCAGGAGTTCAAAAGGTTCAATATGTTGGCTTGCCCGGAATTTGAGAATTTTGATGCCTTATCTGATTTACTATTTTATCATTATATCTTTGAAGTATGAACAACAAATTATCGGGGTGGGATGATACGATTGTGGCACTGGCGACTGCGCCGGGTGTGGCGGCAATAGGAGTAATTAGGATTAGCGGAAAAGAAGCGTTTTCGATTGTTTCGACTTTATTTCCGTCGAAAGATTTATTAGCACAACCCACTCATACAATTCATGTTGGCTTATTGAAAGACGGTACTGAAGTGATTGACGAAGTGGTATTGTCATTATTTAAAGGGCCGAAAAGTTACACAGGAGAAGATACCATTGAGATCAGTGGGCATGGTAGTCCTTTTGTGCAGGAGCAAATCATCAATGCCTGTGTGAAATATGGCGCTAGAATTGCCAAGCCAGGCGAGTTTACCCAACGTTCTTTTCTAAATGGCAAAATGGATTTAACACAGGCTGAATCAGTTGCAGATTTGATAGCCGCCAATACAAAGGCATCACAAAAAACAGCCTTGCACAATATCAGAGGAGGGTTTTCGAACGAGCTGCAACAAATGCGTGAGCAGTTGATTCAGTTTGCTTCTTTAATTGAACTGGAATTAGATTTTGCAACTGAAGATGTGGAATTTGCAGATAGAGGGAAATTTTATTCTTTAATCAAACATATCAATAGGACGACAGAAAATCTTATCGCTTCATTTCAATTGGGCAATGTGATTAAGAATGGCGTTAGTGTGGCCATCATCGGAAAGCCTAATGCAGGTAAATCTACTTTACTGAATTGTTTGCTGAATGAAGAACGCGCTATTGTAAGCGATATAGCCGGAACCACAAGAGATACTATTGAAGAACAAATCAATATCAATGGTGTGATATTTAGAATTATTGATACAGCTGGTATAAGAAATGAAAGTAAAGATGTGATTGAAAATATCGGTATCGAAAGGAGTTTGGAGAAAATGAAATCAGCGGATTTGGTGTTGTATATTTTTGATGTGAATACAGAAAATGCAGAATCACTTTCGCAACAGGAAATGTTTTTTAAAGAAAGCAGCATCAATTATCTGATGGTTGCAAATAAAACCGATATTTCAGTATCATCTGCTAGTCAAAATAATCAATTCATCAACATATCTGCTAAGCAACAGTCAGGCGTAGACGCACTTAAAGAAAAAATTTATCTGGTTACTGTTAATAATCCCGTAAACACAGACAAAACCATTGTTACCAATGTTCGTCATTTACAATCCCTGCAGCAGATAAAAAAATCAGTGACTGAAATTTTGGAAGGTCTCGATAATCAATTGCCAGGAGATTTGCTCGCCATAGAAATACGAACATGTTTGTTTCATTTGGGAGAGATAACGGGAGAGGTAACAAATGAGGATAAGCTGGATTATATTTTTAGTAAGTTTTGTATCGGAAAATAAAGCCCGATAATCAACGATAATCATCTACAACAAAAGATAAATGAAACCCTTGCTAGTCAAGGGTTTTCGCGTTTTTAGACCAACTGTCATTTTTCGTCATTTTGTGTGATTTGCACCCTATTTGTTGCTTATCTGTTGATGGACTTTTTTGGGCAACATATCAGCAACAAAAAAATAACGGCACTAAAAAATTTGCACCACCCTGCACCATTGTGCACCATGCTGCACCAAATCGGCGAAATAACAATGACTGCTAGTAAACACCCATATCC
>CANGEZ010000015.1 GCA_947452875.1 Chitinophagaceae bacterium | reverse complement strand
TATCAGATATCACCTGGCCAAAGTCGGGGACCAAGGTAGCATCCAAAGTAAAACTTTCATTCACGCCCCATTTCACATCCATACCACCACTGCGCAACCATTCATTTTCGCGTCCATTGGAAGTGGGTGTGCTTCTATAGCCAGTGCTGATGTAGGGAAGAAATGATAGTCTTAAAGGCGGCTTGATATGAGTTATCCCTTCAAGATTGCCAAACTGGTTGACAAATCCATCAACATTAGGATTGAATGGATTCCAATAACAGCTTTCATTGTTCTTTCTGGTGAATCGATTGAAATTGATGCCCCAATGTTGAAGCTCAGACTGTGAAAAACGTAGTGAGATGTAAGGAATTTTCATTTCCAAAACCCAACCATCTTCAACAAGTTTCACATTGCTTTCCCATACCGCATCCCAACTGTAATCAAACTCTGCCGTTTGAGAAATACGTGCATCAGATTGTACATTTCTTGTGGTTACCGTAAATTGAAACGCATTTTGATGATCATTATAAGTATCGAAATAAACGCTGAAAAAATCCACATTCTGTCTTTGTTCTTTGTCTCTTGCCGTCAGCTGTTTTTTTATTTCCTTTGGATTATCAAAAAGTTTCGCTGCCACATAAATCGCTTCATCATCATATAAAACCCAGACTTGTGTCTTTTTGCTTGCAGGCTTTCCATAATCGGGAGATGTGGTGATAAAATCAATTGCAGGAGAAACCATGCTCCAGTTGCTTTCTATAATACGACCATCAATCTTAGGGGGAACAGAAGTTCTTTGGGTTTCTAGTTTTCGTTGGGCAAAAGCAGAAGTGCAAGAAACCAGCATTAAAAGCAATGTTATTCTTAACATGGCGCAAAATTAGCACTTCGTTTTTGAGGATACAATTAATATTTTAGAAGCAATGATTTACAATTTAGTTTATGCTGATTTTTCTTTTTACATTGAGTACTTGAAATAAAATCTACAAATTCAAAAGTAAAAATTCAAAATTTTTAAAAAAGGAAGTTCTTCAATTTTTTACTTTTACATTTCGACTTAAATATTTTCAATTGAAAAAATGGTTTGAATACAATAAAAAAGAACTGGCTTTAATCACAGGTGTTCTGTTGTTTTTAGTATTTGTTTTTGTAAATCCGTTCTCGCTTGCAACAAAACCTAACCTAGTTTTATCAATAGCCGTTTTAATGATCAGCTGGTGGGTGTTAGACGCATTGCCATTGGCAGTAGTTGCTTTACTACCCATCATTTTATTTCCGGTATTTAATATTTCGTCTATTAAAGACGTTACCAAATCATACTCAGATTCCATCATCTACTTATTCATGGGTGGTTTCTTTTTGGGCATCGCCATTGAAAAATGGAATCTTCACAAAAGAATTGCATTGGGTATCATAAACATCACCGGCACCAATGGCAATCGCATTATTCTTGGTTTTATCTTGGCGACTGGATTTCTCAGCATGTGGTTGAGCAATACGGCTACAACGATGATGATGTTTCCAATTGCCATGTCAGTCATTCATGTTATTGAAGTCAATCAACAGTCTGGTCATAATATCAGAAATTTTTCACTCACACTCATGTTGTCAATCGCTTATGCATCCAACTTTGCATTGGGCACCATCATTGGCACACCACCTAATGTGGCCTATGTAAATTACATCTCCGATAAATTCAATTATAATATTGGCTTCACCGATTGGATGATTGTATTCACACCACTAACCATCGTTTTATTATTCATGCTGTATTGGGTTTTGGTGAAATGGCTTTATCCCAATAACATCAAGCACAACGAAAAAGGAAATCAATTCATTAAAGAAGAAGTTGAAAAATTAGGACCATTATCTACTCCTGAAAAAAGAGTGTCGATTGTATTTATCATTACTGTTTTGCTTTGGATTTTTAAAGACCTCATCAACAGTTTTCAAAAACTAGTTGTACTTGATGATACAATAATTGCTATGATGGCTGCCGTTAGTTTGTTTATTGTTCCTTCAGGAAAAATTGTTGAAGAGAAAAAAACACAATTACTCGATTGGCCCGATACTAAAAAAATGGCCTGGGGTATATTGATTTTATTCGGTGGCGGAATCGCATTGGCCAAAGCATTGGAAGACGCGAAACTCATGGAGCAATTCGGGAATTTTCTAGCATCTTACTCAACGGGTAATACGTTGATTATGATTTTTATAGTAACAACGGCTTCTGTTTTTTTAAGTGAAGTGATGAGCAACGTGGCACAGGTAATTGTTATGGCTCCTGTAATTTCTTCCCTTGCGATTTCTTTACATATCGATCCGCTTATTCTCGGCATTCCCATGACGCTTGGCGCAAGTTGTGCAAGTATGTTGCCCATGGGAACGCCTCCAAACGCTATCGTATTCGCCAGTGGTCATATCAAAATGAAAGACATGATCAAAACTGGGTTTGTGTTGAACTGGGTTTGTATTATTTTGATAACGATATTCTGTTATTTTTTACAGCCAATGATTATGAGGTTGGTGTAGTTGAATGTTACAAAGGTTCAAGAGGTTGAATTAGTTCAAGAGGTTTGTTTTAAAATGACAACCCTTGTTAGTATGAAACTTTTTGAACTTATTAAACTTATTGAACCTCTTGAACAATGTATTACTTGCACTGATTCAAAAAATCCTTCAACCCTTCCACTATCTTACTCACCATTTTCTCCTGAAAATCTTCATCCAATATTTTCATCTCCTCTTCGGGATTGCTTAAAAACAAAGCTTCTATCAATGCGTTGGGATATTCCGTTGGACTATTCAACATGAAATTAAACGAACCATTATTGCCATATTCGCTCAACCCAAGCTCCAACATTCGTTTATAAATCGCATGACTTAAAGGTTTGAATCCTTCATAACGGTAAAACGTACTCGTTCCATCAACCCTCAACGGATCGGCAGACGAATTCAAATGAATACTCAATAATAAATCAGGAATACTATCTCTGTAAAATAAGATGCGTTCTTTATTATCAAAGAATTGTTCTTCAACTCTTGTCATGATAATATTCGTTCCTAATCTTTCCAATGCTCTTTTTAATTTCAAACTTAATTGTAGCGTTAGGTCTTTTTCCGCAACACCTGTAGCGCCGCCTGCGCCAGTGTTTGAACCACCATGACCAGCATCAATCGCAATGGTCAAATCCTTTAAGGATAAGCTTTCCGGTTGTTGTTTGATTTTAATAATTAAATTATTGCCTTCATAATAAATTCGATGTCCCCAATGTTGGTGATGTTTCAATGAAATGGTAATTCTGAAAATATCATCCGCTATTTGCTCATATTCTAGCTTCTTCACTTCTTCCGCTGTTTCCAATTGGTCAATCCAATTGGTGTTGCTTGTGGCGCCAAAAACATCCACAACTATTTTTGATGGATCTGTTTGCTGAAATGATTGATAAGGCAATCTCGAAAACAATTGCAATTGTACATAATCATAAACAGCATTGCCATACAGTTTTATTTTTCCGGTAAGTGAGGATGGACCGAATGTACCAATCGGCATTTCAGTAACTAGTTCGTCTGGTATGTAAGCAGTTCTAGAAGAAGCCAATTTGATTTTATAATGAGAACCAACTTTACCAATTACTTTCAATGGAATCATACTATCTATATAACCAACTTTTGCGCCGCCTAATCTATCGTCTCCTAAACCGTATTCTAAATGTGCTAATCTTCCTTTAGTCATCACTACATCTGGAACTAAAGGTGTCATTATAGAAAATGAAGCATTGGTTTCTTTAACAATAGTAGTTCCATCAACAGCAGTCAATATCACAGATATTTTTTTGTTGTTGAAAACATCTGTAGACTGAATGATATACTTCCCCTGATAAATACCTTTGATTCCTCTCGCAACAGAATCCGGCATTTCATAAAGTGGCGTGTTGCCCATTACCCTTAAAGCACATCCTGTCAACGCTTTCACACGAAATGAAATGGCATCGCCTGGTTTCAATAATAAATCACCATCAGGATACGTTTGAATGCGCTCAATAGCAATAGTTCTTACAGACTCTTCTTGTTTAGGTGCTGTATAATAAATCTGAATTGTTTTTTCCGCATTTGAACCAGATGGTGAATAGGCTTTTATGGTGAAATTATTCTGACCTTCTTTTAATCTCGCTTCATACACAAACGCACCCGAACCATATACATGCACTCCTGAATCATTCACATCCAACATGCAAGATTTGCAAGTGCTGCCAATGATGAATTTCTGTGATGTAGGCGAGGAGCTGCTTTCATACATTGGATCGGTCAATCTGATAAATGCAGATTCACTGGCTTGTTGTGAAAAAACCAATTGAAAGAAAAAAAAGGATAAAGAAAAAAGGGATAATTTTTTGAACATGAGTATTGATAAAATTAAAAACAGTATTTGTTTTGATTGATTAAATGTTGAGCAATTCTTCTTCTGGCTTCTTTGGTATTAAACGGTTGTGTTTTGGTGAAACGTTTCAATCCAAGCAACATCATTCTCAATTCATCGCCTTCAGCAAATGCATTCAATGCGTCCTTTCCGGCTTTATTGAGTTTATCTATGGCATCAATGAAATAACAATGAACCATATCTGATTCTATGGTCGTTTGTTCTTCTCCCTTTGTAGCATGTAATTTCATTAATCTGAGTAAAGCACTTTCTGCATTGAATGTCAATATCGACATGTCTGCAATGTTCATGATGATTTCCTGTTCCTCCTGTAATTGCATCATTAGTTTTTGTACAGCGGCTCCAGCAATCATCAACATCGCTTTCTTCATATTGATTACAGCCTTTTTTTCTGTAGCAAAAGGCGTTTGATCTTCCTCTCCAAAATCAGGAATACTCATTAATTCTTTAGAGACATTCATAGCGGGAGTCATCAAATCCAACTTGCCTTTCATGGCACGTTTGAGCATCATGTCTACGATAAGCAGCCTGTTGATTTCATTAGTGCCTTCGAAAATTCTATTGATCCGACTGTCTCTATAAGCGCGGCTGATCATGTAATCATCGCTGAAACCATTGCCACCATGTATTTGCACGCCTTCGTCAACCACAAAATCAACCGCTTCGCTTCCTTCAATTTTCAACATCGCACATTCAATGGCATATTCTTCTGCTGCGCCCAATAGCGATTCGTTGAATGGTTTTCCTGATGCTGTCAATTCTTTTTCTTTGTTATCAATCCATTTTGCTGTTCTGAACAAGGCGCTGTCGGAAACCCAAATTCGTATAGCCATCTCCGATAGTTTGTGTTGAATGGCTCCAAATTCAGCAATTGGTTTTTTAAATTGTTCTCTCGCTTTTGCATACTCAATTGTAGCATTCAACGACATTTTACCTGCACCCAAAACGGCGGCACATAATTTCAATCGGCCTATATTTAAAATATTGAAAGCAATGATGTGTCCTCTTCCAATTTCACCCAATACATTTTCAATTGGCACTTTACAATCCTGAAAATACAATTGTACAGTAGAAGAACCTTTGATGCCCATTTTATGTTCTTCGGGACCTTGAGTAAATCCTTCCATGCCTTTTTCTAAAATAAAAGCAGTAAACTTATCGCCGTCAATTTTTGCAAACACAGTAAATATATCTGCGAAACCACCATTGGTAATCCAGCATTTTTGTCCATTTAATATATAATGCTTGCCATCTTCATTTAGCACCGCCGATGACTTGACGCTCAATGCATCACTGCCGCTATTAGGTTCGGTCAATCCATAAGACGCTTTCCATTCTCCTGAAGCTAATTTGGGAATGTATTTTTGTTGTTGAGCTTCCGTTCCAAAATATAAAATAGGTAAAGTGCCAATTCCGGTATGAGCAGCAACTGCAACACTGAAGGAGAAACCGCCTCCAAGTCCTTCATTAACCAATGTTGAGGTGATAAAATCTTTTCCTGAACCGCCAAAAGCTTCCGGAACCGAAATGCCCAAAAGACCCTGCTCTCCGGCTTTTTTTACCAACGAAGCCATCAACCCCGGCTCAAGTTGATCAATTCTATTCACAACAGGTATGATTTCTGTACTCAAAAACTGGGTACACATATCTCTTACCATCAATTGCTCTTCATTAAAATCTTCGGGAATAAAAATGTCGGTCGCGTTGCTCTCTTTTATCAGCCATTCTCCGCCATTAATTGTCTGATTTGTTTTGGTGTCTGTATTCATAGTCTGTTGTTTAAAATTGCAGGTATTCAGACGGGATAAAAGCCGGGCATAAAGTTAGTTAATAGATTCATTCCTAAATAATTATTTTTGTAATCAACCTTCTTAAAATTAATTCTGCAGTTATAAATTATTTGAGCTGATATGTCATTATTCATTTTGTTATTTACTGCATTATTGATGGTTGGATACATGCTGCTCTTGTTTCATTACAGAAAAAGTTGGCAAACCATTCCTGATTTTATCATTACAGAAAATAAAGAAACAAGAAACAGTACTTTCATTTCAGTAATTGTTGCTGCTAGAAATGAAGAAAATAATATTGGTAAATTAATAGACGCCATAAAAAAACAAAATTATCCTTCACATCTTTTTGAATTGATAATTGTTGATGACCATTCAACAGATAGAACTGCAGAAATCATCAAGTCATTTTTAAGTAATCAAATTCAACTCATTTCATTACGTCTTGCAGATAAAGTAACTGTTGCTTATAAAAAAGCCGCCATTGACATTGGCATAAAAAATTCGAAAGGAGATTTAATTATCACAACCGATGCGGATTGTATCATGTCTGAAAATTGGTTGTCAACAATTGCTGCGTTTTATGAACTACATCATCCGAAAATGATGGTAATGCCAGTTGTGATAAAAAACAATCATTCTTTCTTAGGTCTTTTTCAAACACTCGATTTCATGAGTTTACAGGGAATTACTGGCGCTGCCGTTCATCAAAAAATTCATGGTATGTGCAATGGCGCTAATCTTGCTTATACAAGAAAAGTGTATGATGAAGTAAATGGATTTGAAGGCATCGACCATATAGCTAGCGGCGACGACATGTTGCTGATGCATAAAATATCCAAAAAATATAAAAACGAAATTCTATTTCTGAAATCAAAAAATGTAATTGTTGAAACAGAACCTGAAACTAACATTGCCGATTTCATCAACCAACGCATTCGATGGGCCAGCAAGGCTGATAAATATGAAGACAAATCTTTGTTTCCGGTATTGTTGCTGGTATATCTGATAAATCTTCTTTTAGTTGTAATTTTTATTTGTGGAATGGTTTTCAATTTTGAATTTTTATTTTTGAGTTTTTATTTCTCATTCTTTCTCTTACTCACTGCAAAAACAGTAGCTGAATTATACTTCCTCGCTCCCATTTCCCGTTTCTTCGGCTACACGAAACTGTTATGGTGGTTTCCTTTTTTTCAACCTTTTCATATTATATATACAGTTGTTGCGGGTTGGATGGGGAAGTATGGAAGTTACAAGTGGAAGGGAAGGCCGTTAAAATAAATGGCGCCAGTCTCTGACTGGTGCCGAACAGAACTAACAGTCTCAGACTGAAGAAAATAATTAAGGGCCAAGTCCTTTACCTCTCATAGACACCGGTCACAGACCGGCGCCATTCATTGAGATTTAGGGGGCTTATTCAAAACGTAAAAATTGTTTTACCTTTCATCATGCTTCAACAAGAAAATACATTCTGGTCTTCTGTTTGGCTCAGGCTAAAGAAAAACAAACCCGCAATGGCTGGATTCATATTCATCTTGTTTACTTTAATGATCGCCACCTTTGGTTATTGGATAGCTCCAGACAATACCACCAATGCTGATTTACAAACTTTGGAAATACAAGCCAAGCCTGTAGGTTTTATACAACAATTTCTATTAGTAAATAATCCCAATTATGTTGACAATGGAATTTGGCAAACTTTATTACATGGCAAAAACTCAAAGTATAATTATATTCCAATAAACAATTATCATGTAAATGGCAATCGTTTACTAGTAGAAAAATACGCAGATGATAACACTTCTCTAATGCAAGAATTCAGTATTAATGCCATCACTAACAACCACCCCGAAGCCATTAAATATCATTTTACAACAAAAACATATCGGTTAGGCACAGACGCTTTTGGAAGAGATATACTCAGCAGGTTAATCATCGGCAGCAGAGTTAGTTTGTCTGTTGGATTTGTGGCGTTGATTGTTGCGTTATTGTTAGGCATAATCTTAGGCGCATTGGCAGGTTACTATCGGGGAAAGATAGACGCTATTATTATGTGGCTGATAAATGTAACTTGGAGCGTTCCTACATTATTACTTGTTTTCGCTTTTACCATTGCTTTTGGCAAAGGCTTTTGGCAGATATTCCTCGCCGTTGGATTAACCATGTGGATTGGAGTTGCCAGATTGGTAAGAGGACAAGTAATGCTGATTAAAAATCTTGAGTATGTTCAGGTAGCAAAAACAATGGGTTTCAGCGATAAGAGAATTATAGTAAAGCATATTCTTCCCAATATCATTGGACCACTGATGGTCATTGCTGCCGGGATTTTCGCTTCTGCGATTATCATTGAAGCGGGGTTGAGTTTTCTCGGTATTGGGATACAGCCTCCTCAACCCAGTTGGGGTTTGATGATAAAAGAGAATTATACTTTTATTATTACCAATAAGCCCATGCTGGCATTGATCCCCGGCATTGCCATCATGCTGCTAGTACTCGCCTTTAATTTGTTGGGCAATGGCTTGAGAGATGCGTTTGATGTAAAATCTTTGTAAGTAATTATGACTTTGGTGCAACAGGTACATTTCTGCTAAACCCTTCTTCAAGAGAAATGAACGTTTCAGTTCTTTCAATCCCTTTTATTTTCTGCAACTCATCATGTAATACATAACGAAGCTGAGTGATGTCTTTACAAACAATTTCAAGAAACATGCTGTAGTTACCGGTAATGTAATTGAGTCTGATGATTTCAGGAATCTTCATCAAATCTTTTGCAACGGAATCATACAATGAACTTTTTTCGAGATAGATACCTACAAAAGCAGTAATATCATAACCCAAAAGTTTCAAATCTACATTCAATCGTGTACCTTTAACTATCTTAAACTCTTGAAGTTTTTTGATACGAACGTGAATGGTACCGCCACTCACGAAGAGTTTCTTTCCCAATTCGGCGTATGAAATTTCTGCATTGTCCATCATCGCTTCGATAATTTGCAGATCTAATTTGTCAAGATTTAATTTACCAGCCATTTTTAATTTCCTTTTTTGTAATGTTTTAAATAACACTGCAAATATTTGGAATATTTCTATAATTTCAAAATATTTCTTAAATTATTTTTAAAATAGAGCTCTATTGGTTAGTTTTATCCCATCAAGTTCTTAAACAATGTGGGGTGATGAAATTTTTGGCAGACATGCCCTCTAGTCTCGGGGGTGAGGATAAATGGATAAACTCAGCCCAAATGGTTTATAAAAGATAAATCATTTGGGTTTTGGCTAACTACCTCGTGAAGGTTCGATCCCTTCCCCTACAGCAGGTTTTTATTTTACAGAAGCCCTTGCAGCGTGAGTTGTGAGGGTTTTTTGTTGGGTATAACCACGATTGCACGAATTTTTTTCGGATGGGAAATTAAATTTTAGTTTTTCAAACGGTTGTTAGCTCTTCCCATAAATAATTAATGAGTACCACAATGTTGGAATTGAAAAAACTTATCTTTCATATCTAAATTGTCAGCTTTAACCTGACGATGTGGATACAAATAGTAATTTAAGCACTTCGGTTAGAATCATTTTCACATAAATAATCATCATTTTTAGCAAAAATTATATCCCCTATATTTTTCCATACATTTTTTAATGAAATATTTTTGGATTGTTGCTTTTGTGATCGATTTTAAAAATAAGTGGTGTTGAAAAAATCTCTCTGGATAAATTATCCATACACCTCATTCATGGCAAAAAACAACGCTAACAAAAACCCTGCTACCGTTGGTAGTACTGCTTTTGAACCACCTTCATGAATCGCTTCCGGAATCATGGTATGTGCAACCAGCGCCAACACCGCGCCTCCGGCAACAGCTTCAAAAAAAACTGCAGCCAGTGAATCTGAATTGCCTATAAATTGTTTTCCGGCAATAGCTGCCAACATGCCTACTATCAATACCAAGGACCAAACTCCGAAAATAAATTTCTTTTTATAACCCGCTTTAGTAAGCATAGCAGCACTCACCGCGGCTTCTGGTATTCCTCCCAAAAACATACCCAGCATCAAAGTGACAGACATATTACCAAATCCATGAAACCCTGCTCCAATGACCAAACAACCCGGAATGGTATCCAAAATATTTCCAAGAACAATCGCCATACCCGCACCTTTTGAATTAGCTGCATCTACCAGCATTTTATTGCTTTCTGATTTGGTAATGTGTTCAAGGTTATGCATGGCTACTTTTGCCCAAGCAGAAGAGTTGATTCCTTCTATGCTTAAATTTTGAATAGAACGTTCATGACTTAAATGCAAAGCTGCCTTTTCTATGTTGTGGTCTGAGGCAACTAGTTTTTTAAAATATTCGCTTCCTATTTCCAACAAATCTGCTCCTTCCTTACTGCTGATGGTAGCCGTTCGGTTTCCTCCACTAAGCAAACCCATCTCACCAAAAGTTGCACCCGATTCAAGATTGGCAATTATTTTACCGGATTCGGATTGAAGATCTGTTGTGTCGGCAATTACTTCCAACTTTCCGCGAACAACAATATATAGTGCTTTTGAAGGATCTCCAGCTTTAAACAAAACTTCACCAGGCTTAATCGATTTTTCCTTTACCATAGGTAAAATGTTTTCAATGGCTTCTACAGGAAGGTGATGTAATAATTCACAATTAGAAAGCAAACCAACCATTTCCTTTGTTTTTTCTAATTTCAGCGCCATCGCAAATTCCTTGAATTGAGTAGGACGTCTGATTGCCGCACCTCTTTTTTCAAGATATAAGGAAGAGAATAAATAAATGACAGAACCTAAACCAAAACCAGATGCAATAAACAACCAAGCTTCATTTAATTTGAATCCTTTATGATGCAATTCAATGGCACCTTTATAAGCAAGGTCAATCACCAAAGAACCGATTAGCGAACCAGCAGCAAATGCCAATATTCCTGCAATCAATTTTTTAGATAAAGACGTATATAATCCGATCGCTGCACCAAGAATTGATGATGATGTGGTGAAAAGTCCAACAAGCAACACACTAAAAAGCTCTAAGTAATTTGGCATAAAATGATAAGTAGATTGCAAAAGTAACCTAATTGAAAATGTGGAGCAAATGCAGGCCCCCTCAATCCCCCAAAGGGGGAAGTTGATTGTGTTATGTTGGATTATCCATTATCCAGCTCTATCTAGCCTATCCAGCATCAAACTCCTACGGAGTTTTATTACTAACCAGCATTATCTTTTAGAATAGTTTCACCTCTACGAGGTTAATTAAAAATTCGTGCATTCGTGGTTAAACAATTGCGACTTCGCTCCCTTGCGAACTTTGCGTGAAACCAATCTTTGTGTTTCTTTGTGCCTTCGCGTCTTTGTGGCAATAAAATTGTGACTTCGCTCCCTTGCGGGCCTTGCGTGAAACCATTTCGCGGCAATAAATAATAAGAAAGTAAAAATAAAGAATAAGGATGTGGAAGCCCCCTCGGTCCCCCAAAGGGGGAAGGTTTCAATTTCGGAATTTTAAAAAAATCATGTCACTTTGTGCATTCCAGTTTTCGTAGCAAAAAATCTCGCGGCTTCGCATCCTTTCGTGCTTTGCGTGAAACCAATCTTTGTGTTTCTTTGTGCCTTCGCGTCTTTGTGGCAATAAAATTGCGACTTCGCTCCCTTGCGAACTTTGCGTGAAACCAATTCGTGGCAATAAATAATAAGAAACTAAAAATAAGGAATAAGGAAGTGGAAGCCTCCTCGGTCCCCCAAAGGGGGAAGTTGATTGTGTTATGTTGGTCTATCCAGTATCTAGCTTATCCAGCTTATCTAGCATCTTTTCTTCTACCTTTGCCTCCGTATGGGACAAAAAAAACTACTTCGTTTCTCACAAATCAAGGAATTAGAAAACGTATTTGAATACCCAAAGGAAATTGCCGGTACATGGCATACTGTTTTTTCAAATAACAATCCAATCGTTTTGGAATTAGCTTGTGGCAGAGGCGAATATGCTGTAGGTTTGGGAAAGCTATTTCCCGAACAAAACTTTATCGGTGTCGACATAAAAGGAAATCGCATGTACTTGGGTGCCAAGAAAGCATTAGAATTTCCTTTGCCTAATGCAAAATTTCTGCGCACACAGATCGAAATGTTACCCGAATATTTTCTTAATGAGGAAGTAAAAGAAATCTGGATTACATTTCCCGATCCTCAATTGCGAACTTCACGCGCTAAGAAAAGATTAACCCATCCAAGGTTTTTACGGCTCTATCAAAAAGTACTTGCAACAAACGGCTTCATACATTTAAAAACAGATTCTCCGGATTTATACCATTTCACACTAAAAGTGGCGAACATATTTGGACTCATCATACACGAATCTTGTGATGATGTATATGCTCAATCGGTAGTTGATGACAGACTAAAAATTAAAACACATTATGAAAGTCTGGATATCGCCGGAAGCAACAAAATCTTTTATCTTCGTTTTTCTTTGCCTGAAGTAATAGTGGATAAAGATGAAGAGTTGCAGATGTTACTAAAAGAGACTGAACATTTATAAATTCAAGTTGTTTGGGAATTAGGAGGAGCCCCCTTTAATTCCCCCAAAGGGGGAAGATGATTGCGTTTTATTCGATTGATGCGAATTTGAATAAACCTATTGAACATACTGAACCTTTTGAACCTTTGAAACGTTACAAATAACATGAACAATAAGCTTACAGAAGGGTTAGATTTTTATTACAATGAGGAGGGCTTTATTGTACTCACAGAAAAATATCATTTAAACAAAGGCTTCTGCTGTGGCAATGGATGTAAGCATTGTCCATATGATTACGAGGCGGTACCTGAACCGAAAAGAAGTTTGCTAATACAAAATCAAACATGCAACCAAAAATAAAATCAACAACTCCTAAAGAGTATAGTTTTTTTGAAGATGTTTTTGATGTTGTTCGTCAAATACCAAAAGGTCGTGTTACCTCTTATGGCGCCATTGCCAATTATCTCGGCACAAAACTTAGCGCAAGAATGGTAGGTTGGGCAATGAATGCTTCTCACAGCGCTGCAACAAAAGTTCCCGCTCAACGTGTTGTCAATAGAAACGGTATGCTCACCGGTAAAGCTCATTTTGCTACACCAACATTAATGGAAGAGCTTTTGAAAAAAGATGGTGTAGAAGTAAAAAACGAAACTGTTGTGGATTTTAAAAAAAGATTTTGGGATCCGGCAAAAGAAATCAGTTTGTAGTTTGGCGTTTGGTCGCTTCGCTCGTTTGGTGTTTTTTGTTTGTGGTTTGTTGTTTATTGTTGGATGAAAGGCTCCTCTGCACAATCTCAATTAACTCCCTTCTCTGCGGTGAAACAAATTCGTGATTAACCTCACCCCCCTGCCTACCGGCAGGCAGACAACCCCTCTCCTAAATGAGAGGGGGCAAACAAAATTTTCAAATAAAATATTAAAAAACAATTCGTGAATTCGTGGCTATTTTTCACCAAACGTTCCGATGGAACGAATCCAAACAATTAACACCCCGGGCTAAAGACAAGATGTTCCTATGGAACATTTCGCAAAAAATAAAATTTGCGCCATCGCTCCCTTGCGAGCCTTGCGTGAAACTAATTTCGTGAATTCGTGGCTAAACCAACTTACAATATAATTTCTTTGTGGTACTTTGTGCCTTAGCGCCTTTGTGGCAAAAAAATAAATCATGTCAGAAAAATATTTCAGAGGAAAAATAACACACATCAATAACGACAAGCAGCGTGCAACGATTGAGTATGTAAACCAAAACAAAATCAAAACCATTCAAGCGGTTATTGATGACAAACAACAAGAGAAATATGTTCAGCTAAAACTCATTAAAAAACCACATCGTTTTTTGGTTGGAGACAACGTGAAATTTATTATTAAAAAATCCAGTTCGAACATTTTCTTTGCTGATCATGTACTGTATGAATTCAACAACTCTTTGCAAGTTTTGATAGAAAAAGCAAAAGTTGCCAATAAGTTTTTAGGCTACATCAAAATCGTTGATAATAAATATTTCATTAAAGAAATAGACAGCTATCTTTTCTTTCCGCTACAAGTTTCTAAATTTGAAATCGCTCCTACCGTTGAAGAAACAGAACGTACCGTTTCATTCAAATTTATAAACCTTGAAAAGCCTGATAAAATTACTGCAGAGTTATATAATCACAATTACGTACCCGGATTTAAAATTGCCGTAAAACAACACAAAGCCGAAGCAATAATTGATGTGGTGGTAAATAAAATTACACCCTATGGTGTGTTTGTCATTTTAACCGAAAGCAAGCTGGAAGCGAAACTAGCCATTGATGACAACATCACAGCCAAAATAAACAATGGAGAGATTATTTTGGAAAAATCCATTCAAGTAAAAATAAAACATTTGACAGGGGATAGAATTGTAATTGAGGTGGCCCCCTAAATCCCCCAAAGGGGGACTTTGATTATGTTTTATTCAAGGTGTTTTATATAACTCCTCGGAGATAAGTATTTTGTTTTAAGCAATCGAAATTATTTTTTGTTGTGGTAGCCCAGCATAACACAATCAAAGTCCCCCTTCGGGGGATTTAGGGGGCTAGTTATAATACGGACTAATCATCCAATACACCACAACTCCCGTTACCGCAACATAAAACCAAATCGGCCATGTAATTCGAGTGAGTTTTTTATGTTGCTCATATTCTCCAATCAACGCGCGATACGCCGTAAATAAAATGAAAGGAAGGATTATTCCTGCTAATGGAATATGTGTGAAGAGAATCAAATAATATATCGCTTTCATCGTGCCTTCGCCACCAAACTTTGTTTCTCCTGCAAATAAATGATGTGCGATATAACTTAGTAAAAACAATACCGACAGCACAATGGCGGTTATCATTATTTTTTTATGCAGCTCGTATTTTTTTTGCTTGACAGTAATTAAACCGGCTAGCAATAAAACAGCCACTATTGAATTTATTGTAGCGCTAATGCTTGCAAATAGATGTGGATTGAATGGCAAATCAACCTTTAATTGAACTCTGCTCAATATTACCACAGCAGCAAATACAATTATAGAAACCGCGTAAATAAACAGTTTCGCTTTTTGATCATTTTTTTTAAATGTTGGTTGCAGCATTGTTTTTATTTTTAGATCTGTTTAATAATGTGACCACTAATATAGTTAAACCAATTCCTATAAATATTACAGGTAGATAAGGAATAAATTCTCTTAATAATGATGGGCTTTTTCTGTCTTTCTCTAGCATAATCGTCGGGATGTCCATCGCCAATCTTGCCATTTTAATTGTGTCGAAACCATTGTACCAACCTCTAACAACTCTATTGGTATCCAATAAGAAAAAGTTTTCTGTATGAATGAAAGCGGTATCAACATTGGTGTCTGCTATACTTGCTTTGATTTCATTAAAAGCGAAATCATAAATTTCTTTTTTATTGCCGGTAACCATCCACCACGTATCATGATTGATTTCAAATTTATCGGCAAATTTTCTTAATTGTGTAACGCTATCATGTTCGGGATCTACACTGATACTAAGAAACTGAACTATGTCAGGATTTTGTTTGAAGGACTCTTGCAATTTCTTCATGGACTTTGCAAGACCTGGACAAATAGATGGACATCGTGTAAAGAAAAAATCAAGTACAATAATTTTTCCTTTCAAATCATCAAGTGAAACCTCCTTGCCTAATTGATTGGTGAAATGAATGTTTTTTGCCTGATGCCAAATTGTGTCTGGAACTTTTTTACCTCTAACCGACTTCTCTCCCACACTATCATAGAAATAATGTGCAGGCATGTGAACCGCATCTTTACTATAATACTTCACTATCCAATATCCGGTAAGAGGAAGTAACATGGTCATCAGGATGGCAAGAAGTGCGTTTCTTTTCAATGATTTATTTTTAATAACAACAAGTTAGTGTGAATTTTGTTTCAATCGTTTTTGCATTATAAAAAAACCATCGTTCACTAAGGCAAACGATGGTTTAATATTTTTCAATGCTTCGGTATTAATGAGCTGAATGTTCTGCAGCTGCTTTTTCTACCTGCTCAGTTCCTGCTGGTCTGCTTCCGCCTCTTGTGTTGCGTAAGTTTTTCCAACTATTGCCATCAGATAAAAACGCAATAATAAACCAAACAAACAATACCAAAGGAACAACAATCGTCATGATTAGATTTCTGACTTCATCGCCAAGGTGCATAAAGACAGAAACAATATAATATGCTTTTGCAAGTGTTAATATTGCAATTGCGCACTTGGTTGAAAGCACTGTTGCATATCCTAATTCACCATGTTTGGCGTAAAGAAAAAAGCCTAATCCTAATTCTATTATGGTTAGAACAGATAATACCCAAAATATTTTCCAAATCTTTCCGGTACCTCCTGAATGATCAGGTTGAAAAGTTATTTCCGGATTATCAAAATGCTGTGCTGACATAATATTTTTCTTTTTGAATTTTTACTTTTGAATTTTGAATTTCTTTTATACTAGATAAAAACACAAGAACACGAACACCCAAACTAAATCCACAAAGTGCCAGTATAATCCTGCTTTTTCAATCATTTCATAATGACCTCTTTGATCAAAATGTCCCAATTTAGTTTTGATATACATTACGATGTTGATGATAACACCACTAAATACGTGGAAACCATGGAAACCGGTAATGCCAAAGAAATATCCTCCGAATGCAATGGG
>CANGEZ010000014.1 GCA_947452875.1 Chitinophagaceae bacterium | reverse complement strand
GGACCTAATTCTCCGGTTTTATGTAACTGGAGTTTTGGCGACGGAATGAATGTTACAACTCAGAATTTGAGCAACCAGGTTCATACGTACTCAGTTTCCGGCTTATACAATGTTTGCCTGATTGTGACTTCGGGAGCACTCGGCACAACCAATGTTTGCAGAGATACATTTTGTTTGAGTGTACAGGCACAGGTAAACACAACACCTTGTAATATCACTGCAAATTTCACCACCACAGCAACTTCTTCACCCAACACCATCGCTTTTGTAAACACAAGTACAGGTTTTGCAGCTGGAGATTCCATCAGATGGACATTTGGAGATGGCAGTGTGAGTTATGATTTGAACCCAACGCATTCTTTCTCTTTGGCAGGAACGTATACTGTCTGTTTGCGTCTCGTAAAAAACACTTTAGGTGCACCACCTTGCGTAAGTGAAATTTGTCATCAGATTACCATCACAGGTACAACGCCATGTACCATCCTGCCAAATTTCATTTACCAGATTTCTCAAAATCAAAGTAACATAGTCACATTCACCAATACCAGTGTCGCTCCCTCTCCTAATACTGTTACATGGTATTTTGGCGACAGCACAACAGCAACCGGAAATACTGTCACACATATTTTCAATCAACCCGGAACCTATACTGTATGCATGCATGTCACTGCAGGAAACGGATGCGCTTCTGATTCTTGTGGTACTGTTGTTATCACATCTGTGTCTGCACCATGTAACATGATTGCAGGATTTACCTATGCTCCTACTTCAGCTGTGAATACTTTTGCATTTACCAATACATCTATAGGATATGCAGCTGGCGATTCTATCAGATGGAGTTTTGGAGATGGTAGCTCATCTTTCGACAACAACCCAACTCATACTTACAACGGACCAGGAACTTATCAAGTTTGTTTATGGATAAAAAAGAATCCAACTGCACCAGGTACTGCGCCTTGTGTTGCTGAACTTTGCTATGGTGTAGTGGTTAGCAACCCTTGTAATTTGGCGCCAAGTTTTAATTATTCACCTGCTCCTAATCAAAACAATACTTTTCTTTTCACAAATACAACTTTAACGGCTAATGCACCTCAAGTAACCTGGACTTTTGGTGATAGCACAACTGCTACAGGAAATGTTGTAACACATAGTTTCACCGATCCAGGAACATATTGGGTTTGCATGCATGTTGCAGTTAGCAATTCTTGCTATGCCGATACTTGTATGTTTGTTGTGGTAAACAGCAATCCTCAACCTTGCAATCTTAATGCTAATTTCACTTGGCAAAATTTAGCTCAAAATTTAACCACTGCAGGTAATGCAGTTCACTTCTTTAATACAAGTTTGGGTTATCAGCCAGGCGATTCCATTACTTGGACCTTTGGTGATGGAACAACTTCAAACCAGCCTAATCCTATTCATACATTTGCAGGATCTGGTCCTTATAATGTATGCTTAAAAGTTGAGCATTATGTACCGGGTGTAATTCCTTGTGTAAGTGAAATTTGCCACGCCGTATCAATTACTCCAACATTATTAGCTTATCCTAATCCAGCTACCAATGTGGTGAATGTAAATCTTACGTTAGACAGCACCACTCAGGTTTATGCCTTCTTGTACAACTCACAAAATGTGTTAATGGCACAATCAATAATTGCAGGAGTTTCCGGAAACAACATAATAACATTCAATACATCTAATCTAGCTACTGGATATTATTTTATCAGAATTTATTACAATGGTCAATTTACAGTTGTACGATTCTTGAAAATATAACAGCAAGACTTTTAAAAAATAAAAACGGCCCGAAATTGAATCTCGGGCCGTTTTCTATTAATTTAATTGAACCTTGGTTCTTAGTTGGAGAAAAATGTAAAATATCCAATGTAAAAGTTGAATTTAGGAAAATAAATTTTCATTCACTCATGAATATAAATTCAGAAATAATATTCGTGATGCATTGTGCCTTTGTGCCTTCGTGGCAAAAAAATAAATAATAAGAAAGTAAAAATAAGAAATAAGAAAGTGGCTATCCCCTGCAGCAATTACGGTAATATTTTAAAATAGCGTCTTTGCCCCTTTGCGAGCTTTGCGTGAAACCAATTCGTGAATTCGTGGTTAATAAAATAAATAATAAGAAAGTAAAAATAAGGAATAAGGAAGTGGCTATTCCCTCCAGCAATTACAGTATTATTTTAAAATAGCGTCTTTGCTCCTTTGCGAGCTTTGCGTGAAACCATTTCGTGCATTCGTGGCTTCCACCAACAAAACGCAATCAACTTCCCCCTTGGGGGATTGAGGGGGCTTCATTCGTGGTTACAAAACTTAACCCAAAAAAATATCAATAAATAAAATTGCATATAATACAAATTGAATTACATTTGTAATAGGTGTTTTTCATAGGTTAGCAACGGCCAGCTCTTTCTAGGGCAGGCCTCCTTTTAAAACTTCATCATCGGCGTCTTAATATCATGATAGAATAACATCGTCCATTTATTCTCATTTGCCTCAATCCACCACTTAGCCCTAAGCTCCATAGCTTTTCTTCCATCATAATCATATTTAGCTACAAATTTGCTTTTCATCTGTTGCAACTGCGGTGCCTCATCACCTCCAAAAAATATGGTTTCATCATTTTCCTTTATCCAAAAAACCTGATGAAATGGTGAATGTGCACCTGATTTTTCGTAAAAAATATAATCATCGATAGAACCTTTTTCATCTGTCAACACCACATTATCTGAATGAAACAATATTTCCATTCTTTCAGGCTTGTAAGAAGGATTCCCCGGAACAATAGCAGCGTTCATCTCTTCGCGATTCACATAATATTTAGCGTTGGGAAAACTTAAGAAATAACGGTTCAGCAACTTATCATATTTGCTGATGCCACCAGAATGGTCTTTATGAAGGTGGGTTAATAATACTTTCGTAACTGATAACGGATCAATATCATTTTCAATCAAATGTTCATGAATCTGTAAAACATCATTACTATTTGTAAAACCAAGTCCACAGTCAATTACAATAATATCTTTTTTTGTGATGACAACAAATGGCTGAATTTCTACTAATAAACTTCCTCTGGATCTTTGCTGAAGGTCATCGGTATCAAGATTAAAAGGTACAAATTCTTTGGTTTGATCTATTGTGAAACTGCCTTCGCTAAGGGGGATAATCTTCATTATTAGTTTTGTTGTATTTAAAACACAAAACTAATCGAATTGTTGAACACTGGTTAAAAGAGATTATAACAGTTTAATGGAAGAATTATAGATTTATAAATGAACCTCATTTTTTAAAAACTGAGCATACCAATTGCCAGAAGCCTTTATCGTTCTTTTTTGTGTTTTAAAATCTATATGAATAATTCCAAATCTAGGATGATAGCCTTCTGCCCATTCAAAATTGTCAGTTAAAGTCCAAATAAAATAACCCTTTACATTTACCCCTTCTTTTTTTGCTCGATACACCTCATGGATATTGTCTTCTAAAAACTTTCTTCTTTTTTCGTCATTAATAATTCCATTTTCAATATTGTCTTCAAAAGCAGCACCATTCTCTGTTACGATTATTTCTTTAATTTTTTTATAAGCATGTAATCTTTTCAATGAAAGATAAATAGCTCGAGGAAATACTTCCCAATCCATCTGTGTAAACGAAGTAACATTTCTCTTACTCGCTTTAATGATTTTCGCATTGATCAGTGGAATTACTGAAGAGTGCTTAACCATTTCTCTAGTATAATTCTGTAACCCAATAAAATCCATGTCAAATGGAAGTGTTTTTTCATCATCAGATTTGATATACTTTTCGATTCCACTTAAAAAAGGTAAATCTTTTACAGGATATCCAAAGCCCAATAAGGGTTCAATAAAAAGTCGATTCAATAACGCATCCACTCTTTTTGCAGCTGCTTCATCTTTTTCATGAAACAATCTATACGGCTCCAGATGTGAATATGAAAATGTAGTTCCCACTTTACTTTCCGGCAAATATGATTTAATGATACGGGCACCGATTGATTGACATAATGATGCATGATGAGCAGCAGCCATAAATTTATCCAAGCTTTTTACTCCGGGAGCATGCACACCCAAAAAATATCCAGCACCTGTAAACACCATGGGTTCGTTTAATACGATCCAATTTTTTACAGCATAACCAAAATGCTTAACACAAACTTCTGCATATTCTGCAAACCAATGAATAATATCTCTGTTTGACCATCCTCCTTTCTTTTCTAACTCCAATGGCAAATCCCAATGATATAAGGTAATCCAAGGTTCAATGCCTAGCTCTAAACAGTAATCAATAACACGTTTGTAATAATCAATCCCCTGCTGATTAATTAGTCCTGTTCCATTAGGCAATATTCTTGCCCATGAAATTGAAAACCTGTAATTAGGTATTGAAAGCTCTTTGATGTGATAAATATCTTCCGGGTATTTATGATAATAATCACAGGCAATATTGGCATTGTGATTGTTTCTTATCTTATTATTTTTCTGAGTAAAATCATCCCAAATAGACAATCCTTTTCCATGCTTTTGAGTGGCACCTTCAATTTGAAATGCAGCAGTTGAAACACCCCAGCTAAAGTCTTTACCAAATCCCTCTCTTGAAATAAACATAATTTTATCCTTTTGACAATCCTTCTAAAATCTTACCAAAACTTTTCGACTTCAGCTTTTTATAAGAATCAATTTTTTTACCAATTTCTAAAACCGGTGTGGTTTTTTTAGATTTATTTTTTTTGATAATCTCATCAATAATAACTTCTGTATCATTTGAATAATCAACCGGAATATGTTGAGCCAAACTAACCCATGAAATTATTTTTTCAATATGCTTCAACTTTAATGATTTGATTACCGGAACTCCCATTTCTTTCAAAGCTGCAGCATTACATTGTTGTTCGTACTGGCCCTTCATGGGAATCACCATTAGTTTTTTCTTTAAAAACAAAGCTTCGGCAGGCGTCTCAAAACCAGCACCACAAAGCATTCCGGTGCACGACAACATACTATTAATGAATTGTTCATTATTGATAGGTCGTATGTGAACGTTGTTATTAATACTTTCCTTTTTCGTATGTTTGCTAAACACTTCCCATCTCACTCCTTTTATTTCGCCTAAAACTTTAATGATACGATCATCACTGTATGCAGGAAGATAAACCGTGTAATGTCCTAATTTTTTGGGTTTAGCTTCTCTGATTTGTGTTCTGATTACAGGTGTAAAAATGTTTTCATCATACTTTTTAAAATGAAAACCATAAGCCTCTGTTACAGGTGCATAATTTTTTAAAACCATCTTACCAATGATGTCTGAATTTTTTGACTTTGGAGATTTTTTATTGATGACTGCAGCTTGATGACTCAATCCAATACAAGGAATGTTATTTGTTTTTGCCGCCCATGAGCTCACTGGTTCAAAATCACTAATCACCAAATCATACGCTGTTATTGGCAATTGTTGAATTTCTTTATATAAATTTCGGAGATTACTTTTTTTATAAGTATTCAATAAATCGATGCCACCATTTTTTCCAAATATGAAGCTTAAGCCTTTAAATTTATACTTCACTTCATATGGCAAACTTACATCAGCTTGAATGCCGGAAATCAAAATATCCAAATCTCCTTTTTTTTGCAAAATAGGAATGATGTCTCTTGCCCGACTGATATGCCCGTTGCCTGTTCCTTGTATGGCGTATAAAATTTTCATTTGTTAATTATAAAGAGAAAACTGTTTATTTCTCTTACCAGAATTCCCACTTTTGAATTTTTACTTTTGAATTTAAGTATCCTTTACTATCATTTGAAACGTATCAACTTTAATGAGATTTTTATTACGATTTCATCAGATTGAATTCCTCAACTAGATTTTCAAATAATTTACTATCATTTAATTCTTCTTCCTCTTCGTGAATTTCCTTTTTGAATGCTTCCTGATCAAAATGATAAATTTTCCACTCGTTGTTATTATACTCTAAAGCAGTGAGATTTTCAATCCAGTCGCCACTGTTCAGATACATAATGGAACCATGTTGATTCTCGATTTTTCTCATTTCCGGTTGATGTATATGTCCGCATACAACATAATCATATTGATTGCTAATGCCAATATCCGCTGCAATTTGTTCAAACTGATTGATAAATTTCACAGCCGACTTCACGCCATTTTTAATTTTTTTGGACAGCGATAATTTGCCTCTTTTGAATATTTTTTCTGAAATAAAATTGGCAAAACGATTAATCAAAATCAACGTGTCATAGCCCACTGCGCCTAATTTGGCAAGCCATTTACTATGCTGCATCGTAACATCAAATACATCACCATGAAAGAACCAAGCTTTTTTACCATTATCTAAATCAAGAATTACTTTGTTCACAATTTTCAATCCTCCCATTTTGAATCCAACAAACTTCCTCAACATCTCATCATGATTGCCGGTGATGTAATATACTTTTACTCCTTTATTCATCCAGGTCATAAAATGCTTGATGACTTTCATGTGAGATTTTGGCCAGTATCTTTTGCTGAATTGCCAAATGTCTATAATGTCGCCATTCAAAATCAGTACTTTGGGTTTAACTGATTTTAAATAATGCAACAATTCTTTAGCATGACAACCATAGGTTCCTAAATGAATATCCGAAAGAACCAGAATGTCAATCTTTCTTTTTTTTGTTGTATCCATTAATGGATTTTATGAAACTTTAATGAAGACTCAAATGGATTAAAAAAGGAAAAGGCAACATCAATAGCGAATAGAAATAATTGATGTCTAATTTTTTTAATAAAATTCATTGTATAAGTTTTTCAAAGTAAATTAATGCGTGTTATCAAATACTAAAGAAATGGTTACGCAATTGTTAAGCATTTATATAAATAGAAAAAGGGCCGCTTGAACAGCGACCCTTTTTTCTTACTAACTATAATATTAAACCAAGAGAAAGATTATTTCTGAACTACCATTTTAATAACGTTAGTAACAGTTCCAACAGTATATCTTACTGTATAAACACCGTTAGTCAAATTGCTATTGTTGATGTTCTGAGAAATCAAACCATTGTTGTTAACAGCAGTGAAGTTTTCAACCATACGACCATTCATGTCAATGATCTGGATTGAAGCGTTTGCTTTAGCATTAACACCAGTTTCAATTCTTACAGTGAAGTTACCAGCGTTAGGGTTTGGATAAACCTGAGCTTTGATACCATCAATTGTGTTTGTAGTTTTTGAATAAACTGGAGCACCAGCCAAACAAACTTTAGCAACGTTAGTCAACTTAGCCGCTTTGTTGTTACCAAAGCCACAAGCTGAAGTATAACGAACTCTGATGCTATCACCAGTAACAGCACCAGCATTGCTAGTGTAGATTACTCTGATATATCTTCCGCTTAATACACCTGAATCCAAAGTACCTGAAGTGGCAACAGCAGATCCTGTTGGCAATGACCAATAATATCCAGTTGGAGCAGCGTTAGTAGCAGTTCCAGCAGGTAATGCTGGAGCAGCATAACGGTAAACTCTTGCACCACAAACATCAGAAACTAAAGTAACAGTTAATGAAGCTGGAGTAGCTGGAGGATTTGAAGAGGTAGCTGTGTTAGTTAATTTAGAAGCTTTGTAAGCACCAAATCCACAAGCTGAAGCATAACGACATTTAACTGAATCACCAGAACCAACAGCTACTGTAGCAGCAGCAGTACTAGTGAAATAACCAGTAACTACTCTTGCAGAAGTGCTAGCAGAATCAGCAACGAAAGTAGCACCTAAAACTCCTGTGAAAGACCACTCCCAACCAGTAGCAGCACCTGCAGTTGTAGTAGCAACAGGAAGACCTGTTGTAGGAGCAGCATAACGATATCTTGGTTGACCACAATTTGTAGCACCTAAAGAAGTAATAGTAATTGCAGTTGGAGCAGCAGGAGCATTTAAAGCAGTAAGAGCTACTTTTAATCCTTTAGTTCCAGTAACTCCACAATCGTATGTATATGCTACTCTCACGCTATCAGTTGTAGCTGCAGCAGCATTGCTTGTAAATTTAACTCTGATATATCTTGCAGATGCACCACTCAAAACACCAGAATCAAGTGAAGCACCTAAAGTAGTGATTCCTGCCAAAGACCATGAGTAACCAGAAGTTCCTGTAGGTAATACTGGTGCTGTATAACGAACAACTCTAGCACCACATACATTGCTAATTACAGTAGTAGCAGTTATAGAAGCAGGAACAGCAAGTGTTGTTGACTTGATGATTGCCTGTGTAAATGAAACACCAGTTTGGTTACATGCAGTTTTTGCAGTAACAACTACGTTACCTGCAACAACCATTGCAAATACTGCTGAATCAGCAGCTGAAGATACTAACTGATTTCCTGTTCCAGTAACAGCCCATGAATAGGTGTTTCCTGCAACGGCAGCAACTTTGTAAGTTTGCAAAGTAGAAGTACAATTGTATAAATTCTTAGCACCAGTGATAGCAGTTGGTGTTGTTGGGTTTAAAGCACATGCAATTGTAGCTGCACTTGTATCTGATTGATTACAATAGTTTGTAGCTGATACAAATACTGTAGCAGGAACAGACTTTACAAGGAAGGTTACAGTTCTTGAACCAAATCCAGATTTAATTTTGTTACCAGCTGAAGCACCAGTGATACCCCATACATAAGCATCAGCTCCTGCAATAGCATCAACAGTGAAAGTTTTCAATGAATCTAAAGTTGAAGTAACAGAGAAAGAAGTACCTGAAATTGCAGATGGTTTTGGTACTGTAGGGCAAGTTACCAATGAGAAATTGTTGAATGCTGTATCAGTAAAATCAGCACCATGTCCTGCTAAATAACCAGTAGTATCTTCTTTTGGACGATAATCAGCTGTTTTGAAAGCATTGATGCTCCATGCAGCCAATGTATGTGTAGTATCAACACCATAAGGAGCAACTAAGAAAGAATCTGCTCTTAAAGTAGAGTCATTATTGTTAGCAAAAACGAAAGTTCTTGCACTGAATCCTGTTGGTAAAGTACCAGCTGTTTCAGTTAAACCACCAACTTTAGTACCACTCAAGATGTTGTTTTTGAATTTTGCTCTTCCATCAACAAAAGCTTGACCTGTGTTACCCAAAGCATTATCAATCATCAAACCTGTAGGATAATCAGACAAAATTGAATTGAAAATTTTCAATTCTGAATTTCTTCTGATACGTGCAGATCTTCTGAATGCTGGGTGAATAGATGCTTGCATAGCAGCACTATTGTCACCACGTAATGGTCCGATGTTAGTAATGTTAGTGAACAAAGCTTTAGTTCTTGGATTGTTGTCAGAACCATTAGCATCATTATCAGACTCATAACCTTCTGAAGTAGAAGCACCAGAAGCCAATGAATAACTGTTATCACCAACTTGTGGATCACGAACACCTAAGCAATATTGAACGGCTCCGCTGAAACCGTTATCAGTATCCCACTCATCATCAACACCACGATAAGAAATCAAATGGCTACAATTTACATTACCACCAAACCATTCGAAAGCATCATCATTGATATATGAACACTGTACGTAGTCAATAGTAGTACCATTACCAACGCCACCCATTGTTAAACCGTTGATTTCTTTGTTTTGAGCAAAGATGTAACCACCGAATTCAATTCTTACATATTTTAAAGTGCCAGAATTGTCATTTGAAATAGGAGAAGTTCCACCACCAAATTCAGTGCTTTCGCCTGTAGTAGCAGAATTGTTAACTTCAGTGATACCCTCAATATAGTTGATACCAAAAGTATTTGGAATAGGTGAAGTTGAACTTGAAACCCCATTGTAAGGAGCTTTACCTAACAAAATGACACCACCCCAATCACCTGGATGTCTTTGACCTGCAGGATACATTGATGTGAATACAATTGGTTGATCAGGAGTGCCAATAGCTATAACTTTTGCACCTTTTGTTACAACCAAAGCAGAGTTAGGATAAGCGTTACTACCGAAAATTGTAGTACCTGCTTCAATAGTTAAAGTAACACCTGCTTTTACGTAAACTAAACCTGCAATAATGTAGGTGTTGTTTTTAGACCAAGTTGTGTTAGTTGAAATCACTGCATTAGCACCTGATGCTGGAATTTTTACTAAACTTCCTCCAGTTGGAGCAGCTGAAGTGCTTGGATAAACGTGGTTTTGAGGATCCCACTCTGTCCATGTGTCTGTCCATGGTGCAGCAGGAGCTGGAGCGAAGGCACCTCTATAGGTAACTTTCTCAATTTGCGCTTTACTTGTCAGTCCTGCAATGACAAGAATTGCGAGTGTTAAAATTTTTTTCATAATTATTTACGCCTGTTTTAAATGGCGATGCAAATATTTAACAACATTGTTAAGTAATGATTCCTTAACCGTTAAGGAATCATTACTTAAATGTTAAGTAAAAGTTACTGTGAAGGATTTTATCCAAAAAAAAATGCCCGCATTAAACGGGCAATAAACTACTAAAATATTGAGTGATTTTTTAAAATTTATAAGTCAGGTTTAAAGAGATGACTCTGCCAAATGATTTATTCCACCTTACATAATCTTCCCCTTTTTTATATTTCTTGTCACTGTTAGTGTCTTCAAAGAAGATTGATTTTTGTGCAAGAATGTCTTTTACGTTTAATTTTAATTCGAGATTCTTTTTTGGAAATGATTTAGCTACTTGTAAATCTAGAACTGTTCTTCCGTTTTCCCAGATATCTGATTCCTTTACATTTCCTACAAGGTATATTCTTTGGCCAACACGATTGGCTGCGATTGTTGCAGAAAACCCTTTATCATCATTTTGATAGGTTAAACCGGCATTAAAACAATATGGTGATTGTCCTTGGAGTGGTCTGTCAAGATTAATTGTTGTAGTGTCGCCTGCTTTCTTAGCCGTTACATTCGATTTGATAAATGACACATTAGAAAACACAGTTAAATGCTCAAAAATATTCCCTAGTAATTTTGATTTGATCAAATCACCTAGTAAAACTCTTCCATCAAATTCAACACCCTTATTGACTGCACCCAACACATTGAAATAAGCAGCTTCGTGATCTTTATCTGGAGCAGTAGCTTGTTCAATTGGATCGGTGAATTTTTTATAAAACGCTGTAAAAGTAAATACTTGTCCTCTTCCCGGATAGATTTCATATCTCACATCGAAATTATTAATAACGGCTCTTTTAATAGCAGTGTCGCCATTGGTTACATATCTAGTTGCAAAGTCAAAGAATTTTGCAGGTGCCAATTCTCTGAATTCGGGCCTGTTGAGTGTTTTATAATAAGCAAATCTTAAATTTTGTTTTTTATTGATAGAGAAAATGGCACTTCCGGAAGGTAATACATCTGTTACTGTTCTATTAACTGTGTCAGCAAAACCTTGTCCGACAGGTAAGTATAATTTCAAATTAAATTTCTCAACTCTAGCTCCGTAAATCAATCTTAAAAATTTTCCAAAGCGCTGATCGGCCATTGCATATGCAGCAGTTAAATTTGTTTTTGCTGTATAATTGTTAGAAGGATTTTTATCTTCTGCCAAAATAAATGCTCCTGGTCCGATATGTTTGAATATTTCTCCTTCTGTTAAATAAAGCAATCTGTAATCAAAAAATGTATTGCCTACGGTACCCTTTACCATTCCAAGATTTCTTTGGTTGTAAGCCCTATCTCTTTCCTGAATGTAAGATCCAATTTTAAAATTCGAAGTGATATTTTCACCGAATTTGAAACTTCTTTGAAGATCAATCTTAAATATTTTTGAATTTTCTTTCAAATTGCCATAGTAAATACCACCTCCGTTACCGTTAGTGGTCGCATTGTCTGATACGGAAGCACGTAGATCTGTTTCTGAATTTAATTTAGTATAAATCGTAGTCCTTAAGTCAGGTATATCTCTTCTTACATCAGAAATCCCCGCCATCCAATTTATTTTTATTTTAGATGCAGCGAGATAATGATCTCCTATCAATTGACTCGATAAAATTTTATTACTAGTAAACCAAAGTGATTTTCCTATTGAATAAAGTGGATCAGATTCTGATAAATCACCATAACCTGATCTAGTGATTACTTTATCTTCTGAATTGATACTGTAAATATTTTTAAAACTAATTGAGTTTCTGTCATTGATTTTTAAAGAAAAATTTCCTAGCAAACCTACTAAGACATTTATCGCATTATTTGTTTGAGAAAATTCAGTTTTAATACCTGATGTGTCATTCAAACTCGCCTCTTGGTGTTCTCTGTTCAATCCATTTGATGTGGTATAATTTCTGCTATAAGTTACTGAAAACAAACTGCCAAAAAAGTCTTTTCCTTTTCTTTGAAAATTTCTTCCATTAACATATTGAAAATTCAAATTTGTAAACGCTTGAATGTCGTGAGTGGCCCATTCGTTATACCATCTTTTCGCAAGGTAAGGTTGTGTACTTGCCGGCTGAGGAAAGTTTTCTGTATTTGGAATATAGGAAGGTAATGCTCTTGTTTTATCATCAATACCCATGAAATCTAAGCCGCCACCAAAATATGTTGAGAAGCTTTTAAAAGTTGTAATGGTATTGAAACCTGCTCCAAAAGTTACAGATTGAAAATTTTTCGGAACGATGTCTTTTGAATTGATTTGGATGATCCCTCCAGCAAACTCAGCAGGCAAATCAGGAGTTGCAGTTTTAATTATAATCAAATTATCTAGCATGTTTGCCGGAAAAATATCAAAAGAAAAGGCTTTTCTATCGCCTTCTGTACTTGGCAAAGGTGCTCCATTTAAAAAAGCTGCGTTATAACGATCATTCAATCCTCTCACGATAACAAATTTATCATCTTGAATACTAGCACCACTTACTCTTTTTAAGATATCACTTGTATTTCTGTCCGGAGTTTTCTTAATAGCTTCAGCCGAAATACCATCACTAACACTTGAACTGTTTTTTTGAGCAATCAACAAAGAGTTTACCGTTTCTTTTGGTTTGCTTAAGCCACCACTACTTTTTACAACCACGGCACTCATATCGCCTGCTTTTTCCATCACAATATCCTGATTAACTACTTCATTTTCTTTTACATCAACTCCAGAAATCGTCTTTTTTGAGTAAGAAACATAGGTTGCAGAAATCTGATAACTTCCCTTTTCTAATCCTGAAATGGAAAAAAATCCATTTTGATCACTCTTCACTGTTTTCTTAGCACCATCCAGCGTAATCGTAGCACCAATAAGGGCTTCACCAGTTTTACTACTCAATACTTTACCGGTAATTTTTGCTTTTTGAGCCTGAATTTGGATAATAGAAAACAACACTACAAATAGACTCAAAACGATTTTCTTACACATACAAAGAAGTTTAAGATGCAAAAGAAATCATTGTATCAGGAAAAATACCCTTGTAAAGATTACTTGTTTGTTAACTAATTGTTACGCGAATGTTAAGAGCCCCCTCAGTCCCCCGAAGGGGGAAGAAAGCCCCCTCAGTCCCCCAAGGGGGAAGTTGATTGTGTTTTATTTAAGATGCACTATTTAAGCCTTTGGATTAAGTATTTAGTTTAATTAATCGAAATTGTTTTTATTGTGGAAATATTGCATAACATAATCAACTTCCCCCTTCGGGGGATTGAGGGGGCAATTCTCTATCTAATCTCTTGCAACACCTTATCCTTCGGATATTTCAACTGATAACTGAATCTGTATTTTTTGCTTTCGCCGGGTTTTAATTTCACATTCCATTTCAATAATCCTGTTTCATTGTCAACTTCAGCATCACCGGAGTTGGACAAAGTAACTTCTATCTCTTTTGTCTGACTGATTGGGAATTGATCAGAAAGGTTCATATCAATAGATTGTTTTTTATTGTTCTTTACTGTTATCTCATATGTATACAATTCGATTTTTGAATCATTACGTTTTACCTTATTGTATTCTTTTACCAACTTCCTATTGATGGCAATTCGCTTGTCTCTTCCCATGGAAATGCTTAAAGTGTCGTCTGTTGTATTTGGATTAAGATATGATTTGCCGAGATAAACATTATCCATAATGATATTTGCATCTCCAGGTAATAAACTCAAGCTATCCCAGTTGTTGATTTTGGCGATGAGGAAAGCATCATTGTCAAGTTTGGGAACAGCAACATGTTGATACGTTGCAGGAATCATTTCATCTTTTATATTTACGCTGTATGCAATGCCATCACTTGGAATATCATAAGGCAAATCGATTTCAAAATTGGTATTCAACTGACTTTCTTTTAGAGTTAGGAAATCTTTTACTTCAAGTTTATGAGCATCGTATCCTAGATTTTTGGCTTTTTTAGTATAATTACCTGTAATCACAACTTCTTCTAATTGAGGGGCAGCCATTGAATAAGAACCAGCTGTAACAGAAACCTGATTATATAAAACAGGAACATAAAGTTGTAAATAAAGTGGCGATAAAACAGGAATGGTATTACCTTGATTAGGATTACTTGTACTTAAATTTAGTTTTACGCCATTCCAGTTTAAACCAGTGGTTTGTGATACCATCGCTTTGTAAACCAGTTTGAATGAATTGTCTATAGTTTTTACACGGATATCATAGGAGGGAACCCAACCTGCATTTCTTGTAAAATAATTAAAATCAAAATCAGCGGGACCGGCCGTTTTCGACATGATTTGTAAAATCAGCTGACCTATCGGCTTGGGTTGTTCAACAGGTTTTATGTCCTGATTCATTCTATTCAATCTGTCTTCAATGGCAGCAATTAACTCATTTATATTAATTACTTTTTCTTCTAAATCAAAAACCTGTTGATTTAACAGGCTTATTTTATCTGTATAATAAGTTGTTAGTTTAACAAGTTCATCACTACTTATATTTTTTTTATCTGGAGTGGTGAAATTATTTTCAATCAGTTTGGTAATCCTAACAATCATGTCGTTCTTAATCGCTTGGTCGTTTGTAAAGCCTTTTATTTGTTTCTGATAGTTCTTGATAGAATCGTATGATTTCTGATAAGTGGGTGGTGGAACAACGATGGGTGGTTTACTATAAATTCTGTGGGTATAAGAAAGGATGGTAACATTTTCTGGACAGGAAACCTGAAGCGTATTCATATCCGGGTAAAGAGAAACATTATTGATGATTAATTGTTGGATGCCTGCAGTGAGATTGGCTTTACTGTCATGTTTTAAATCAGCTCCATAACCGAAGTAAACAGTGGCATTGGTGAGATTTGCGTTGGCATAAACAGTGTCTTTTTTCTGAGCAAACAGAGAGCCGGTATATAATAATACGGCTGTGAGGATTAATTTATTCATATTTCATTTTTTTTGTGCCGCGCCTTGATGCAGTAGGAATTCAAATTGCACAAATGCCCAAAAAAATTGAAATAATAAAAAAATTAACGGAGTACCATTTGCCTATCGGCATCCAAACGAATTAAAATAAAAATCAAAATGGTGAAAGTAAATAATGAAGAACCACCGTAACTCATTAAAGGCAAAGTAATCCCAATAACAGGTGCCAAGCCTATTGTCATACAAATATTAATAGCAACGTGAAAGAAGATAATAGCGGCCACAGAATAAGCATAAACCCTGGAGAATGTACTTCTTTGTCGCTCTGCTATGAATACAATTCTTAATAATAGTCCGAGATAAAGCAACATAAGAATGGTACATCCTACAAATCCAAAACTTTCGCCTAATGAGGTAAAAATGAAATCAGTATGTTGTTCGGGCACAAAATCTCCCTGTGTTTGAGTTCCTTTCATAAATCCTTTTCCGAAAAGTCCGCCAGACCCAATCGCAATTTTAGATTGCTTTACATTGTAATTTTCATTATCGCTTTTAATGGGTTTTGTAGATGTTGACACCAATGCAGCTGTAGTGTCATGTTCTATAAAAGGATTGTCTCTTCCTACCATACTGAAAATCCTGTCAGCCTGATACTTTTGAAATACATGTTTAAATATGAATGGAACCGCCAACCCCACAAAGAAAGTACTTAGCGACCAGCATAGAAAAATTACTATCAAAATACCTTTATCTCTTTTGATTTTTCTTCTTAGAAAATAAAAGAAGATGAGTGCAATAATAGTTAAAGCAATTACCAATTGCAAAGTTGGAAACAAAAGTGAAACCACCAGTAACACGCCCAATGAAGCACCTAATACAAGATACACCGGAGGAAATCCTTCTCTGTACATCGGTAATAAAAAAGTGAAATAAACTAAGGCTAATCCTGTTTCATTTTGCAATAAAGAAAATATCACCGGAAGAAAGCAAATCCCCGATGCGAGTAACTGCGATTTGGTTTTTGTAAAATCCGTCTCCGGTCTAGATAAGTATTTTGCCAATGCCAATGCAGTAAATATCTTACAAGTTTCTACAGGTTGCAAATTCATAAATCCCAGCGGAATCCAGCTTCTTGAGCCATTTACAGATTTACCAACTGCAAAAGTGGCAACCATTAGCAGTACTCCAAATGCGTATAGCAAATTTGGAGTAGCCGTAAAAAACTTACTATCCATCAGCAAAATAAACGTAGCCATTATAAAGCATACGATGAGGTAAAAGAACTGCTTGCTATAGTTTTTCTTAAACGCAATCATACTTTTGAAGAAATCATCATCAGTTTTATATTCCACAGAAAATATGCATAACAATCCAATCACCGCAATAATCACATACAGCCAAATCATCACCCAATCTTTATCGTTCGATATGACAGCTTTTTTTTCGTACATGAATAAACGTTATAGTTAGTTTCTTTTTTTGTTTTTAACTGAATCGGCAGCTCGGTTTAATTTTTTATCATTGATCAACAAAGCATCAGATTTTATGGTTGTATCTTTTTTAGGTTTTGAATCACCAGGTTTGTCTTTTTTTACTTTTTCAAGTTCGTCTTTGTCTACCTGATCTTCATCAATCCCAACAGTATCTCTAATTAATTTTATATAGCCTTTAGCTAGCAAATAAGCGGAATCTTTGGAATGTCTCATAGAATCCTGTCT
>CANGEZ010000013.1 GCA_947452875.1 Chitinophagaceae bacterium | reverse complement strand
TTCTGCATTGGCAGAGATCCCAAAGCGAAGTTTTTAAAAAAGATATTGTTTCTGTTGTCACATCCATTTGTTAGTTTGCCCGCCATCAAAGAAAGGTTTTCAAACAGTAAAAAAGTGGGTAGTATCGATTCCATTCTTTCAGCTCATTTTGGATTGCCAAAGGAACATTTCAAAGGAAAAATAAAGAATGTAGAACATCATATCAGTCATATTTCATCAGCTTTCTTCGCTTCTTCTTTTGAAGAGTCGGCTTGTTTGTCGATAGATGGTTCGGGTGATTTTACAACTACCATGACTGCATTTGGAAAAGCGAATCATATTGAAGTCTTAGATTCTATTGATTTCCCTCATTCATTGGGATTGTTTTATACAGCTTTCACACAATTACTCGGTTTCCCTCATTATGGTGATGAATACAAAGTGATGGGTATGGCGCCATATGGCAATCCTAAATATGTCGACAAGATTTTTGAAGTCATAGAACATACCAAAGATGGTTTGTTCAAAATCAATCAAAGTTATTTCAGAAGTGCGACATCAGGCATAATCAACTATGGAGATGATCATATTCCGGTTGTTGCCTCAATGTATAATGAAAAGATGATTGAGTTATTTGGTCAACCTCGACAAAAGCATGAAGAGTTGACACAATACCACCGTGACCTTGCCGCTTCTGTTCAGAGAATGACTGAATTGACTATTTTTCATTTGTTGAATCATTTGCATAAAAAAACAGGATCTGATAATATTTGCATTGCCGGTGGTGTGGCACAAAACAGTGTCGCAAACGGAAAAATCACAAGGAATACGCCATTCAAAAATGTATACATTCCTTCGGCTGGTCATGATGCAGGAATTTCAATGGGAGCGGCTTTATATGTGCAGCATCAACAAGAGAACGTAAAGCGTCATCACATCAAATCAGCTTATACAGGCAGTAAATTCAGCAATGAAGACATTGAAAAATGGCTGCAAGCAAAAGGAATTGAATATACCAGGCTTGAAGATGACAAGTTGTATGATGTGGTAACTGATTGTCTGATTAATGGTGGAGTAGTGGGATGGATGCAAGGTAGGGCAGAATTTGGGCCGCGTGCTTTGGGCGGAAGATCTATCATCGCCGATCCGAGAAGAAATGATGCCAAGGAAATATTAAATGCTAAAATAAAAAGGAGGGAAAGTTTCAGACCATTTGCCCCTTCGATTCTTGAAGATTATGTTGCTGAATATTTTGAATTGGATGAACCTGTTCCTTTTATGGAAAAAGTATTTCCAATTAAAGAAGATAAAAAAGCGTCAATCCCTGCAGTTACGCATGTCGACGGAACCGGGCGCTTGCAAACAGTGATGAAAGATATTTCCCCTAGATATTATGCTTTGATAGATGCTTTCAGAAAAAAAACCGGAGTTCCGATTTTGTTGAATACATCATTTAATGAAAATGAACCTATCGTTAATTCCCCCGAAGAAGCCTGGAATTGTTATCATAGGACGAGCATGGACATGCTGGTAATGGAAAATATTTTGATTTCAAGAAATTCTATCTAGCCGATTTGATGATTTTATTCCTTAAATGCTGTAATTTTAAAAAAAATTAACAATTAGTTATAAATAAGATAGAAAAAATTATGGAATAGTCGTTTTTCGAGAAAATCATCTATTCTCTTTTTTTTCTTTGAAACAGAGCAAATTGAAAATTACCATCATAACTGTCACTTTTAATTCTGAAAAGCATTTAGCGCAATGCATTGAATCTGTATTAAGCCAGACTTATCCGAATATCGAATATATAATTGTCGACGGCAATTCGAAAGACAGTACAATTGAAATTGTTAAGAAATATGAATCACGCATTAGCAAATGGATTTCTGAGCCTGATAGTGGGATGTTTGATGCGCTGAATAAAGGGATGAAACTGGCAACGGGTGATGTGATAGGCGTTTTACATAGTGATGATGTGTTTGCATCAACAGATGTCATTGAATCTGTTGTAAAGGCATTCGAAACAGAAAAGGTAGATACCGTTTACGGCGATCTCAAATATGTTTATGCTGAGGATATCTCCAAGCTATATAGGATTTGGAAAGGAAAACCATTTAACCGTAATTTGTTCAAATTTGGTTGGATGCCTGCTCACCCTGCTTTTTACTTCAAAAAAGAATTGATTGAAAAGTACGGTAATTATGAAACTCATTTTTTCTCTGCAGCAGATTACGAATTGATGGCAAGGTTTTTATATAAAAATAAAGTGTCCGCGTATTACTTGCCTAAATTATGTGTATTAATGAGAAGAGGCGGACTTAGTAATAATAATATTTTTAAAAGACTACGTGCGAATAGAAGAGATTATCTGGCCATGAAAGCCAATGGAATTCCAATGCCTTTTATTGTTTCCATTTTAAAACCGTTAAGTAAATTACATCAGTATTATAAGAAGTAATATCATAAGGATTTTAGATGCGTCTTGAAATCTTGAAATAATTATGTTTTCGTTATTCAAAAAAAAAGAAAAATTAGATTTCGATTATTTTCCAATTTCATTGGATATGCATTCTCATATCCTTCCGGGTATCGATGATGGTTCTCCCAACCTAGAAACATCCATTGAATTGATTAAAGGGCTGATGTCGCTTGGTGTTAAGAAGTCCATTGCTACTCCTCACATTATCGGAGATTTATACCGCAACAATCCAGAAACCATCAATAACGCTTTGGTCTCATTAAAAGCCGAACTGAAAAAACAACAAATTGAATTTGAAGTGAGTGCTGCAGCAGAATATATGCTCGATAGTTATTTTTTCGAGTTGCTGAATAGTGGCAAACGTCTGCTTACACTTAAGGATGACATTATTCTTACTGAATTCTCTTACGCTTCAATGCCCGACGATCCTGGAAAGTTTTCCTTTGCTATTCAAACTGCTGGATATGCTCCAATCTTAGCACATCCTGAGAGATATCCTTATTATTATGGGAATAACAAAATGTATCATAGGTTATCTGAATTAGGTTTTATGCTACAAGTAAACATATTGTCACTCACAGGATATTATGGTAAAGAAGCGTTGAAAGCGGCTAATTATATGTTACAAAATGAATTGGTATCTTTTGTTGGTACTGACATGCATCACGTAAGACACTTATCCATGTTGATGAGCAGTGAATCTAAGTTCAATTTTCATAAGTCCTTGTCTCACCGTAATTGGAATGATTTTCTGGAGTAAAATTGTAAATGAGATTTAAGTGTGTATGATACCTGTTATATCTTCCAGTCCATTATTTTATTTTCCCATTCCTTATTATAAACGGTAGCTATTTTAATATAGTTGTCTGTGTAGCCTTCCATCATACCGTTTTTGTTTTCCCCTTCGAATAATAGTTTTCTTGTTTGTCCAATGTGAGCATTGGTGAATTCCTGCATTTTACGATAACTGATGTTTCTGAGGATTTTGTTTCTTTCGTTTCTGATGTGTATCGGAACGATTGGTTTTATTTCCAATGCTTGGGTATTGTCTCTCTCTGAGTATGTGAAAACGTGTAGATATGAAATTCCCAATTCTTCAATGAATTTAGCCGACTCATTAAAATCCTCATCAGTTTCACCTGGGAAGCCAACGATGACATCGGCGCCAATACAAGCATGAGGCATCAGTAATTTAATCAAGCCCACACGTTCTGAATATATTTCTCTTTTATAACGACGACGCATATTCGCCAGGGTTTTGTTACTTCCGCTCTGTAATGGTATGTGAAAATGAGGCATGAACTTTTTGCTGTTGCTTACAAATTCAATCATTTCATTGGTCAGCAGATTGGGTTCGATAGAAGAAATTCTGAATCTTTCTATCGGCGCTTCTTCTTCAAGCGCTTTCATCAAATCGAAGAAATTTTCTTCATGCTTTCTTCCACCTGTGTAGCCTTTCCCGAAATCTCCCAAATTGATTCCTGTTAAAACGATTTCTTTGGCACCACCTTTGGCAATTTCTTTTACATTGGCGATTACATTGTCTATGCTATCGCTTCTGCTTTTTCCCCTTGCCATCGGTATGGTACAGAAACTGCAATTATAATCACAGCCGTCCTGTACTTTTAAAAATATTCTTGTCCTTTCTTTTACGGAATGAGTAGGGGTGAAGACATTCACATCTTCAATATCGCAGCTGCAAATCTTTCCGGAATCATTTTTACTGAGTTCTTTCAAATGAGTAGTAATGTTGAATTTTTCAGCAGCGCCTAAAACTAGGTTCACACCGGGAATAGAAGCGATTTCCTGAGGCTTCAACTGCGCATAACAACCTGTAATGACCACCAAGGCTTCGGGAGCTTTTTTCTGAATTCTTCTTACCAGTTGTCGACATTCCTTATCGGCATTTTCGGTAACAGAGCAAGTGTTGATTACATACAAGTCTGCCACTTCATCGAAATCTTTTTTGATAAAGCCATCATTCTCAAGCATACGCGAAATCGCAGTGGTTTCACTGAAATTCAACTTGCAACCGAGAGTATGTAAGGCAACTGTTTTGCTCATGGAGGGCAAAGGTATAGATTATTGTTTGTTGTTTATAGTTTGGTGTTTGTAGTTTGGTAGCCCCCTCAATCCCCCAAAGGGGGACTTTGATGATGTTTATTTAATATTAGCAATTTTTCCAAAAAGGTTGTTGTGTTTGATATTATTTTAAAAAAAAAATTACCATTCATGTGACAATGCATTTTTCATTTTCGTAATCCACTTTTACATTTTACATTTTATATTCAATATTTTACATTTATAACCGCAGAGAACAGGAGTTAAAGAGTTTTCGCAGAGATGATTATTCTATTCGTAATGACAATTTTATTTCCTAAATGCACTTTCTTATTCCTTATTCTTACTTCCTTATTTCTTATTTAACTATGCTAATACTAATCTTCTTATGCTCAAAAATCAAAGGAATGCTGATTCCATTTATTGCAGCATCCGTAAACGACTGATTCATTTTTTTACCATTGATAAACACAACGCTAACTGCATTGACATTGGGAATAGATAATTTCATTTTTCTTCTCTGCAGCTGACCCGGGTAATGCCCGCCGTTACTGCTGATTTGAATATTGAATTCTTTTGAGCTTGTTCCTGTGGATTTGAAGCTTGTTAATTCATATTGATGATTTTTGATAGCGTCAGGATTGCTTCCATCATCTTCATACAAACTATAAGAACTTGGTTTAGCTGACAAGAAATAAAAAATATTTAGTTCTTTGCTATTGTACTCTTCCGTGTTTTGCATAGGTGCTGCAAATGGAATAAAACTTCCTTCTTTTAAAAAGACAGGAATGTTACTTATATTGATTTGTTGATCTTTAATCCATTGATGTCCTTTTACTTCTTTGAAATCATGAATGTTTGTCCAAGTGCCTGAAGGAATATAATATTCCATTGTTGTTGCGCCTTTATCTGTAACGGGCACCACCATTACATTTTCGCCCCACAAATATTGTTGTGTGGCTTTGTATAAGTTACTGTCATTTTCATTGATGAAGAACATAGGTGTTATCAATAGTTTTCCATTAACTGCTTGCTGATAGCTTAAATTATAATTGTAAGGCAGCCATTTGTAACGGTCAATGGCGGCTTGTTTGGCTAATGATTTTGTAGGTTCAGGCCATTCGGAAGGTTCGCTGGGGATGTTGTTTTCTTCATTGCTTAAATTTCCAAGTGCCGTTCCATGTGGTCGGAAAATAGGGGTGAAAACGGCAAATTGCAACCAACGCACATAGAGTTCTGCATCTAACGTTGCTCTGCTAAATCCACCGGCGTCGCTGTGTATATAAGGCACACCACTAATACTCATACCTTGAATATTGGGCAGCTGTGCCTTGAATCCATCCCAGGTTCTGCTCACATCGCCTGTCCAAGGAAAGCTACTGTAACGAGGCGTACCTACATAACCGCTTCTGTTGAGGTGAAATAATCTCTTGTGAGGATAATATTTTTTATAATTTTCATACAGCATTTTACTCCAGTAATGACCGTAAATATTATGTACTTCATCAGCACCAAATTTCCTATCAAATCCATAGTCTTTCAAACTATGATACATTGCTGAAGGATGTCTTTCTGGTTCTCCTAAGTCGCCCCACCAGCCTTCAACGCCAATATCCATTTGGGTTTTGTATTTGTCAAAAAACCATTGCTTGGTATCGTTTCTGAAAATGTCTAGTAGCCCGCCATTTCCGAAATAAAAATCTGTCATGAAGAATGGCTTGTTATTACTATCTACTGCCTGATATTTTTTTGATTCTTCAAAACGTGTGGAAGTATTGACTACAAATGGTTCGGTTATCAGTATGGTTTTGATATTTTCTTTTTTAAAGTCAGCAATCATTTTTTTGGGATTGGGCCACGCTTTTTTATTCACCCAATCAAGATTGCCAAGTGTTTGCTGAATGCTGTCTCCAAACCAGAATAAATCAAAGATGATAGCATCGAATGGAATACTATCTTTTTTCATGTTGTTGAAAATCGACTTCGTTTGTGCTTCACTGGTATAGCCAAAGCGACTCATGAAATTTCCCATAGCCCAACGAGGGGGCAAGGGTTGTGTGCCAACGAGTAATTTGTAGTTATTGAAAATATCTTGATAATTGTTTCCAGGGATTATGTAAAAACTTAACTGTCCACTTGTAGCACTAAAACGCATTTCATCAGGATTTGTTTTTCCAATATCAAGAAATCCTTTAGAAGGATTATCAAAAAAGATAGCATAGTTTTTACTCGATAAAATAAACGGAACGCTATAATTGAGTGCATCTGCATTTAGCGTATAGCCGTACCAGGGATTATTGTTCAATGGTATTTTGTAACCTCTTCTGTTTAATGGCAAACTTCTTTCACCTGTTCCAAAAATCTTTTCATCATCCTTTAAAGAAAAATCAAAGCCACGTTCGGTTTCGGTAATGAAAGTGTTGTTAAGCGTTATTGAACTATTTAATAGTTGATAAGTTATTTTATTTGTCGAAAAATTAATCTTCAGATTTTCATTCCATTTTATAATTGAATTGTCTTTATTTTTTAAAATGATTGGTTTTATTTCATTCGAATTGGCAATTACAGCATCAGAAATATTTTCATTTTTATTGCTCTTTACAGGAATGAAAACCGTTTTGATGATGTTTCCCGGAAATAATGAAAATTTCCATTCGCCATTTTGAGTTACAATTACTGTTTCTTTATTGTTAGATTTTTCATTTAAAATTGAAAACTGTTGGGCTTGCACTTGAATCGCAGTGCACCAAAAAACAATACAGAGTTTGATAATCTTCATTTGCATGATTTTTAATTGTGTCAAAGTTGTATTATTTTATTGATAAAAATTATGAATAATAATTAATTTCGTTAAATAATTATAAGCTATGAAAAGTGGATTTGTTGTTGTTCTTATTGTTTTTTTCTTCATCAATAGTTTATTAGCACAACAAAGTTTTAAGGGGATTGTAAAATATAAAATGACTGTTATTGGTGCATCAGATGGTCGGACTGACAGTATGAAAGTTGTTTTTGGAAATAATAAAATCAAGACTGTTTTCTACTTGCCTTCAACAAAAGAAAACAATAAGGTGATTACTAAATCTTACATTGATAATTTTACGGATAATACTACTACTGATATAGATGATGAAGGCCGCACTTATTCAATAACGGCCTTAAACAGAGATCAACTTTATAAGTTTACCAATACTAATAAGTTTGATGCTGTAGATAATAAATTATGTTTCACTTTTATAGCAGATAAAGCAGATTTTGATAATAATAAATATCAAAAAATTGAATGTCTGGCAAGTGTTGATTTTTTATACAGAGGTGTATTGAATTATTTTTTCTATGGCATTCAGCCAATTGTCATTGATAATCGAATTGTTTTTGATTTTACCACAACTGAAAAAGATGGTAGAAAATCAAAGCTTTTTCTTTATGAAATAACAGCCGTTGAAGATGTAGAAAATGAGTTTAGCTTAAAAGGTATGAATGTAAAATAATTGACTAAGCAAATTATAGTCAACTTTTCTTTTTCAATCAAAAGGTTTATTTTTAAATAAAATTATATGATCAGATTTCTTTCAACTTTACTGGTATTGATTTGCTGTTTTTCTTGCCAATCACAAAATAATAATCCTTCAATTACTAATCAGCAAGATTTTAAGCTTGCCCCTGTTGCGTTTCAGAAAACAATAAATTCAACAAAAGATGCTGTTGTATTGGATGTGAGAACGCCTGATGAATTCAATTCAGGAGCTTTGGCAAATGCCATAAATGTTGATTTTAGAGATAAATATTTTGAGACTCGTGTGAAAGATATGGATGTCAATAAAGTTTATTTTGTGTATTGTTTGTCTGGCGGTAGAAGTGGGAATGCTGCTGAATTTATGAGAAAAAATGGTTTTAAAAATGTCTACGAAATGTCAGGAGGTATGCTCGCCTGGAACAAAGCCGGATTACCTGTTACGCAATCAACAAATGCTCCGTTAAAAGATAAAGTCAGTCCCGAAGATTATAAGGCAATGATCAATTCAGAAAAAGTGGTTTTAATTGATTTTTATGCTCCTTGGTGTGGCCCTTGTCGTCAAATGCTTCCATTAATAGAGGAGATTTCAAAAGAATATGAAGGGAAAGCCAAAATCATCAGAGTTAATATTGATGAAAATAAAATGCTAACCAAACAGTTAGGAATAGACGAAATTCCATTTTTTAAATTATATAAAAATGGCGAGGAAAAAGGAAATTTTATTGGTCAGCTTGATAGACCAACTTTTGAAAGAATACTAGGCGCTAAATAATTCAACACTTTAAAAATATAAATTTTCATGGATCAGTTAAACCTTGGCATTGGAACCAGATTACAACATACGCAACACGGCCCTGGTGTTATTGTTGGCATTCGGTATGCTACTTATATTATTTCATTTATCAATGTCGGTATTAAAGAGATTGAAAAAACGGATATCGGTTTAGATGAAATCATTCCCGAAAATGTTACCGTAGAATTAGAAACGGTTTCTGACGTTGAGAAATCATTGCTGAAAATTTTAAGAATGTGGTCTGATGTAAATGAAATCGTACCATTAGGGGACAGATGGAAAGGTGGCACAATGCTACTTCAACCTGCAGACAAAACTCAAAAAGCAAAAGAAGTACCCATTGATATTTTCTTTCACAAAATTGTTATGCTTCGTGACAGGCTTCGTGTGATGGAGCAACAAATCAACGCACATAAAATATTGAGTGATGAAGATAAAGTGAATCTACAACAATACATTACTCGTATTTATGGTAGTTTAACCACTTTCAATGTCCTCTTTAAAAACAAAGAAAATTGGTTTGTAGGAGAGAAAGGAAGTGGAGATTAATTCTCTTTCAATTTGAAAGTCAACCTTGTATCATTCGCCAATTGAAACACAAGTTTATCTTCTCTGAAAAAATAATCAACCAAATGGTTGCTGACGAATTGATTAATTAACGCAGCACTTTGAAGAGAATTATCAGATGTATTGGTTAATCTTCCAAACAGAATTCTATTGCCTTTAACTTCAATTATAGTTGATAAAGAATTGCTTCCGTCGAAGCCAGTTATTTTATTTTTAATCAAATCTATTTTGAAATAGGGGATGCCTTTTGTATAATTCAAAGCGAATTGTTGTTCATTATCTATATAATCTAAAACCCAGGTTTGATGAAGTCTTTCATCAAAAAGAAACTGGCCGCAACCCTCGTAATTTACGCCGTTGTAAAATACTTTTGTAATGAATGCGTTTGATCTCTTGTCTTTTTTATAATTGCATTTTTCCTTATAAACAGTCAGTTCAATTTCTTTATTACTCGATACAGCAGTGTAAACTTCTTTCGTTGCATCAGATTTGAATGTTGCATTGGGCTTGGCTTTAATATTCAATCCCTCTTCATTTTCAAATAGACATTCATTATCAAAGTCGATATCAATATTCCATTTTTGAGGCAGATTACCTGATGCTATGAAATCAATTCCCTTTTGTTGAGATTGCTTTAGGATGGAATCATTTAAGTATGTTTTTCCGTTTTGTGAAAGCTGTTTTTTATTTTGTAATCTGGATTCCTGACATGAGTAGTTAATCAAGGGATACAGTAAGCAAAAAAAGTAAATGTATTTTCTCAATGTTGTTGTTTTATAAATTGTATTCAAAATACAAATTGTTTGAGACTAATGTTCTGATTGTAATTTATGTTATCATTAATCTCAAATTGCAATAATGATATTTTAAATGTTTTTTCACAATATGAAAAGGATCTTGGTTAGGTGGGCTAAAGATTAGGTATTACTTTCGCAACTCAAAATAAATATCTTTTACCAATAAAACTGAATGATGTCAACATTAAGATTAGGGGATACTGCGCCGGATTTTTCAGCAGTAACCACAGTGGGTGCGATAGATTTTCATGAATGGTTAGGTGATTCCTGGGGAATATTGTTTTCTCATCCTGCAGATTTTACGCCTGTATGCACAACAGAATTAGGCTCTGCTTCAAAGTTGAAAGATGAATTTGAAAAGCGAAATGTAAAAATGTTGGCAGTGAGTGTGGATCCAATTGAACAACATTTTGAGTGGATTAAAGATATTAATGAAACTCAAAACACAACATTGTCTTTCCCTATCATTGCTGATCCTGAAAAGAAAGTCAGTGAGTTGTACGACATGATCCATCCCAATGCAAGTATGACACATACTGTGAGATCGGTATTTGTGATAGGTGCAGATAAAAAAATAAAATTGATCATTGTTTATCCGGCTTCGACAGGTAGAAATTTCAATGAGTTATTAAGGGTGATAGACAGCTTGCAATTAACAGCTCAATATAGTGTGGCAACACCAGCCAATTGGCAGCATGGAGATGATTGTATTATTGTTCCAAGTTTGAGCAATGAAGATGCTGATAAGAAATTCCCAAAAGGATATAAGGTAGTCAAGCCGTATTTAAGGGTAACACCGCAACCTAATTTATAGGTTTTTCACCTTCGGTGAAAAAGTTAGTTGCCACGAATTCACGAATTATTTTTTTGCCACGAAGGCGCAAATGCACAAAGAAACACAAAGGCTTTTTTGATTTTTTAGTGTAAAATTCTATTTACTCCCCTCATCCTCCAGGACAGGGGTTGGCGCTGAGGTTATTCTTTCATGAGAATATGATAGTTTCATTTCCTAAATGAAATCTTCCCCCTTCGGGGGATTGAGGGGGCTATATACTTCTATTCAAATCAAAACCCTCCAACTCCTTACTCACTGAATTTAAGAAAGTAGAACCCATAGAGCCATCGATGATTCTATGGTCGTAGCTTAATGAAATGTACATCATATGTCTGATACCAATAGTATCGCCTTGAGGTGTTTCGATTACCATAGGTCTTTTCTTAATCGCACCAACAGCCATAATCGCTACCTGAGGTTGATTGATGATAGGCGTTCCCATGATGCTTCCAAAAGTACCCACATTGGTTAAGGTGAAAGTTCCGCCCATGGTGTCATCTGGTTTTAATTTTCCGTTTCTGGCGGCATTCGCTAATCCGTTGACTTGCTTTGTGATGCCAACAAGATTTAATTGATCTGCATTTTTTATTACAGGCACAATCAGATTACCGGTTGGTAATGCCGTTGCCATACCGATACCGAGGTCTTTTTTAACGATAATTCTATCTCCGTCTACAGAGCTGCTGAGCATGGGATATTTTTTCAGGCTCTTTACAATCGCTTCTATGAAAAGAGGCGTGAAAGTGATTTTTTCGCCTTCTCTTTTTTCAAATTCTTTTTTTACTTTTTCTCTCCATAAAACCAGGTTCGTAACGTCACATTCGCAGAAGCTGGTAACGTGTGGACTGGTATGTTTGCTGTCTACCATATGTTTGGCAATCAGTTTGCGCATACGATCCATTTCAATAATTTCAACATTACCACCACCAGTATAACTTACAACAGGAGTTTCTACTTTTGGAGCAGGAGTTGGTGCTACAGCAATTGGTTGTGCCACAGGAGCCACAGCCACAGGAGCTGTTTTGCGACCACCATTTACATACGCTAGAATATCTTTTTTACTAACTCTTCCATCTTGTCCTGTACCAGGAATATTTTCCAGTTCAGTCATGCTGATGCCTTCGCTTTGAGCAATGTTTAATACCAAAGGAGAATAAAATCTAGGTCCGTTTTGATTAACAGATGGTTGTTGTGTAGCAACAGGTTGATATGGAATTTCTTCAATTATTTTAGTGGCTTCAACTGGTTTTTGAGGAGCCGGTGAAGTAGTGTTGTCTGCAACTCCAGAAGCTACTTTTATTTTTGCAATAACAGTTCCAATAGGGACTACATCATTTTCATTATATAAGATGGCTTCGATGATACCTTCAGCAGTTGACGGTACTTCGCTGTCTACTTTGTCAGTAGCAATATCCAGCACCGTTTCATCCATTGCAATTTTATCGCCGGGTTGTTTGTGCCATTTTAAAATAGTGGCTTCCATGATACTTTCGCCCAGCTTTGGCATGATTAAGTCTACTAAACTCATATGTTTGAAAATAAAGTTGAATGAATAAGCGCAAATGTAAGTAAAAAGGGTTAGTTGAACGGAAGGTATTACCAGATTTTGACAGCAGATTTGAAATTTTCAAGAAACTATCGTTATTATCAGAATGGGATTTTTTTACAGTCTGTTTTTTTTGTCAATTGTCAATATTTCTGATTTATTATTTGATGATGTCAATCGCTTATTTGTTTTCTGTCAAAAACAATCTCATCAAGTTCAACGCATTCATGGCTGTAAGTTGAATGTTTTTTTGTCTGTCGAATCTGAAATGGTGTAGTTTGGTGACAATTTTATCTCTATTACCAACTGCAATCCAAACCGAACCAACTGGCTTTTCGGGCGTGCCGCCACCTGGTCCCATGATGCCAGAAACCGCAATGCCATAATTGGTTTGCATTTTTTCTAAAAGTCCGGTCAGCATTTCTTTTACCACTTCTTCGCTCACAGCACCAAAGTTGATGAGGGTTTCATTTTTTACGCCTAACAAATTTTCCTTTGCGTTGTACGAATAAGTAACCATGCTGCCATCGAAATATGCGGATGAACCTGGTATGCTGGTAAGTAATTGTGAAATATATCCACCTGTACAACTTTCTGCCGTTGAGATGGTTTCATTTTTACTCAATAGCATTTGGCCCACCACTTTTTCCATCGGGGCATCTTCATTGGTAACCAGAAAATCCTTTACTTCTTCTTGCAATTGTTGAAACAGCATTTCAATTTCCGATTCGGTTTTTTCTTTATCATTTCCTGTAGAGGAGAGTCTGAGTCTTACAATTCCGTAATTAGGTAAATAGGCTAGTTTGATGTGAGCAGGCAGTGATGTTTCAAATCCTTGAATTTTATCTGCCAAATTTGATTCACCGATTCCATAGGTTACCAAAGTACGATGACAAATAAATGGCAATGTAAATATTTTTGAAAGTTCGGGGATGATATGTTCTTCCATAAGGCCTTTCATTTCATGAGGAACGCCAGGCATGCTCACAAATATTTTTTTATCTTTTTCAAACCACATGCAGGGCGCTGTACCTCTTGTGTTCACAATTACTTTGCAGGTATCAGGCACTTCGGCTTGTTTGCGATTGCGCTCTGTAACCGGACGTTTGTGTATGTTTTCAAAAATATGAATGACATTGTCAAGCGCTTCCTGACTCACTATCATCTTTCCATTGAAATATTCGCAGAGTAGGGGTTTGGTGATGTCGTCGGCTGTGGGACCTAATCCACCAGTAATTAAAATAACATCAGCATTTGCGGATTCCTCATCAAGAGCTTTCCAGATGTCATTCCAGTCGTCGCCAACGGCCACTCTTCTGTTTACTTTTATTCCTGACTTATTTAATTCTTGGGCCATCCATGCGCTGTTAGTGTCAATAACCTGGCCGATTAGCAATTCATCTCCGATAGTAATGATGGAAACCTTTATCATGATTCAAAATTAATTTAATTGAGTTGGGTTCGAGTATAAATTTCAAAACAATATTTCGGGTAATTTGTTTTAACTGAATTATGAAGCATTTGAATTAATTTCGCTTCACAAAAAAATATTTTTATGAAACAACAAGATTTTAAAAATCATTCCAGAATCGCTCCAGCGGCACATTATATTGGAATACTATTTGGATTGATCGTTTTTATATTGGCTTTGGTTTACTGTAAATGTTTGAGTACAAACAACAGCAGTATGATTTTGCCATTGCTTTTTTCGATGATAGGCATCAGTTTGATTTTCGCAGGATTTTATTCAAGAATGTTTGCATTGAGAGCTCAAGACAGAGCCATTAGAGCAGAAGAAAATCTCCGTCATTTTGCCTTGACAGGTAAATTACATGACAGCAGACTCAGCTTATCTCAGGTAATTGCCTTAAGATTCGCCTCTGATGATGAATTAGTAGCATTGGCAAAAAAAGCAGCTGATGAAAACTTATCCGCCAAGCAAATCAAAGAGCAGATTAAAAATTGGAGAGGGGATAATTGGAGGGTGTAATGCTAAGCTGGTGTAATGGTTTAAATCGCTATGCTGCCTGCCTGCCGGTAGGCAGGGTTTAACGGTTTAATTCGCTTCGCTGGTTGAATGGTTTATGAACTCGAAGACTCAAACCGTTAAACCGTTAAACCATTGAACCATTAAACCCTTAAACCTGTCCTAACCCCAAACCCCAAACAACTACCATGTACACATCCCAAACCCAAATACGAATCCATTACGCGCTTACCGATCAAATGGGCGTTGTCTATCATGGGCATTTTGCGCAGTTTTATGAAATTGGCAGAACAGAGGCGATACGAGAGTTGGGATTTACTTACAAAGACATCGAAGCCATGGGCATCATCATGCCTGTAGTAGATATTCATCTGAAATTCCTGCATCCTGCGAAATATGATGATTTAATCACCGTGAAAACGATTTTAAAAGAAATGCCGGTGCATCACAAAATTGTTTTCCATGGCGAAATATACAATGAAGAAAATGAGTTGCTAAGCTTGGGAGATATCACGCTGTATTTCATGGATGCAAAAAGCATGAAGCGTTGCCCCATGCCTGATGTATTAATTGAAAAATTGTCTAAATATTATTGATGTTATTTACCTGCAATGCCATCTACACTGGCTTTACCTGGACCTAACAGTAAAATCGAAATAAATCCGCACAAATACAATGCTGCACTGCTGCCATCTCCAAAGAAATCCCAATTGTGAGCTTTTCCTAACGCCACAGCCATGCAAATAATTAAGGGTACTGTTGCCAATCTGGTAAACAATCCAAGTACAATAAACATAGCACAGAAAAACTCAGCAAATACTACAAGTAATAAAGATACAGTACTGCCCATGCCCATGAAATTCATAAAATGTGATTTCATTTCGGCAAACTTAACCAGCTTATCATAGCCATGATGCATCATCAAAATTCCAAATCCAATTCTTAATAAAAAGGCAGCCGAATTAAATGCCGAATCAGGGCAAGTGATAGAAAGTAGTTTTTTCATCGTGGAGTTTTTTTAATTAGTTAATCAGTGTTTGGATCAGATTTTAAAATTAAGCATTTTTCTTTTATCAGTATCTTAACATCGATGAATCATTAGATTTATTTTCTTACATCCGTTTTGAAATTCGTTTTGCAACACACAATATTTACATGACTGCATTCCTTTAACTTTGCAGTGTCTAAAATACCATCGAAAACATGATTAACAAAAAACTACTGTTAGGGTTTCTATTCTTATTTTCCATCACATTTTCAATTGCACAGCCCACTCATACTTACACCGATAAAGAATCAAAATTCAAACAAGCTGCTGATTATTTTACCGATGGTCAATTTGCACTTGCTTATCCGGTATTAAAAGAATTGTATGCTGAGTTGCCTGCTGATGAAAAAAGTAATCACACCTATCTCAATGATGATGTTAGTTTTTATTACATCATCACCCAATTGAATTTGATGATTACTTCAGGCGAAACGATGGCCTCAGATTATATCGATGAAGTGAACAACGAGCCTCGTAAAAGACAAATGTGCTTTCATCTGGCTCATTACTATTACTTGTTGCAGGATTATCCCAACGCTGTTGATTACTATGATCAAACAAAATTTGAAAACTTAACCAACGAACAAATAGGTGATGCCAAATTTGAAAAAGCCTATTCATTGTTCAATCAAAAAGAGTTTGCAAAAGCATTGCCATTGTTTAATGAAATTCACCAAGTTCAGGAAAATAAATATTTCATTCCGGCTAATTATTATTATGGATTCATTTCTTTTTACAATAAAGATTATGCAAATGCATTAACAGCCTTTAAAGTGGTAGAAACCAATCCCGAATACAATGCTGTCGTTCCATATTACATAGCTGAAATTTATTACAGCAGAAATCAGAAAATACAAGCCTTGCAATACAGTGATAGCGTGCTTGCTGCAAAAGGCGGCTCTTATTATAAAAAGCAATTGCAATTACTCACCGCTCAACTTTATTTTGAAAATCAGGAGTTTAAAAAAGCGTTACCATTTTTCGAGGATTATGTAAACAGCAGTGAGAAAATCTCGAAAGAAATTATGTATGAGTTGAGTTATTGCTATTATAAAAACAACAACACCAAACAGGCTATCGAAGGTTTCAAACAATTGAGTAATGAAAAAGATTCGATGGGACAAAATAGCATGTACTTACTAGGCGAATTGTATTTGAAATCAGGTAACAAAGCCAATGCTCGAACCGCATTTCAATACAGCGCTTATAACAGTAGCAATACAGAGCAACAAAGAATTTCGAGATTCAATTATGCAAAACTTTCTTACGAACTCGATTATCAGGATATCGCCTTAACTGAAATTAAGAAATACATCAATGATTATCCTAGCTCTGATTATGATAATGAAGCCAAAGAAATCATGATCAACTTATTGGCGAATACCAACAATTTTGATGAAGGTTTGAGTATATATAAATCACTTTCTAAAAGTTCAGCAACCGCTCAAAAAGTTTATGCAAGATTGCTTTATGGTAAATCAGTACAGTTGATAAACGAGCAACGACTTGCCGAAGCTGATGATTTATTGAATTCAATTCTTTCAAACAATAATGCCGGAAACATTGCATTATTTGCAAAATTCTGGAAAGGAGAAATAGCGTATAGGCAACAACGTTATACTGATGCTCAAAAATATTTAATTGAGTATATTGATTCAAAAGCGCCTTGGCAAGGTGAAGCCAATGTAAACAATGCAAACTACACTTTAGGCTACAGTTATTTTCAGCAAGAACAATATAAAAATGCATTGACTTGCTTTGAGAAAATAATGGTGAATGTAAAACCTGGTGCTACTGCTTTACAACAAGATGTTTATTTAAGAGTTGCCGATTGTTATTATGCACAAAAGGATTTCGCAAAGGCTGCGACTATGTATGACATTGTCTTCAGCAATAATTTTTCACAAGCAGATTATGCGATCTATCAGAAAGCC
>CANGEZ010000012.1 GCA_947452875.1 Chitinophagaceae bacterium | reverse complement strand
TGCGACTGTATCAAGGCAGTAACGGCTGTACTGTCATAACCTCCACTTAAAAAAACGCCTACAGGTACGTCAGCCACCATTCTATAATTGCAAGCAGAAATTAATAGTTCATGCAGTTTTGTTTTGGCCTCTGCCTCTGAAATGTCGAGTTTGGGTTTATTATAGGCATCAAATACATCCCAATACTTATTTATCTGAATAGATTTTTTTTCTATTGAAAATTGTAAATAATGACCGGGTATCAGTTTATGGGTATGTTCAAATATTGAAAGTGGCGCCATGATATATCCGTATTGGAAATATTGATGTATCGCTTCTTTATTGATAACTTTTTTAAATCGGGGATGTTGATGAAAACTTTTTAATTCAGAAGAAAATAAAAATAAACCTTCATGCCAATAGTAGTAGAATGGTTTTACACCGGCTCGATCTCTGTAACATGTCAATTCTTTTTTTAGCGAATCATAAATTACAAAAGCAAACATTCCTATAAACTGATCAATCATAGCTCCGCCCCATTCTTCCCATGCATGAATGATGACTTCAGTATCTGAGTGAGTTTCAAACTGATGACCTTTTTGTAAAAGCACCGTTTTTATTTCGGCGTAATTATAAATTTCACCATTAAATACAATCTTGAAATGCTTGTATGACATGGGCTGAGAAGCCGCGTTACTTAAATCGATGATGGATAATCTTCTATGACCAAGTCCAATTTGACATTGTTCAAGCTGTAAAAAAGCATATCCACTGCCATCCGGACCTCTGTGAGAAAGTATGTCTGTTGCCGACCTTAATACAGTTTCAGAAGAACTATTTTGATAATCTATGAACCCGGCAATTCCGCACATACTTTATTTATTTGTGGACGCTAAATTACGAATAAAGAAATTTAAAAATTGTGGTGAGAATTTATTCTAATGAATAATCTTATTGAACTCTTTTTACTTCATTATTGTGAAGTGAATATTGTTGATTGGATTCAATACAAAATGCAATGCCATTATTGTCAAAAGAAAGTTTATGTCCATATTCGCTCATCCACCCTGTTTGCACGCCCGGATTTCCAGTAATTAAAGCATATGGTAACACGGGCTTGGTAACTACCGCACCTGCGCCAATGAATGCATAACTGCCAATTTCATTACCACAAACTATAGTTGCGTTGGCACCAATGGTCGCCCCTTTTCTGATAATGGTATTTTTAAATTCATGTTTTCTGCTGATGGCGCTGCGAGGGTTGATGACATTAGTAAGTACAACACTTGGACCTAAAAACACATCGTCTTCGCAAATCACACCTTGGTATACACTTACATTATTTTGTATGCGAACATTGTTTCCCAACATTACTTTTCTTTCGATGACTACATTTTGTCCAAGATTGCAATTCATGCCAATAACAGCTTCAGACATCACATGTGTGAAATGCCAAATTTTTGTTCCTTTTCCGATAGAACAATTTTCATCAATCACAGCTGTTGGATGTGCGAAATAGCTCATGCAATTATTTTGAAATTTTACTGAGGTATTCGCCATAACCGCTTTTCTTCAATTGGTCTGCCAACAAATCGAGTTGTGCTTTAGTAATAAATCCCATTCTATAAGCGATTTCTTCTGGGCAACCCACTTTAAGTCCTTGTCTTTTTTCAATTACTCTTACATATTCACTCGCATCGTGTAAAGAATCAAAAGTTCCAGTGTCCAACCAAGCGAAACCTCTGTTTAGGGTAACTACTTTTAATTGCCTGTTGTCCATATACACTTTGTTCACGTCGGTAATTTCATATTCACCACGTGGACTAGGTTTTATTTCTTTTGCAATACGAACCACATCATTATTGTAAAAATATAATCCCGGTACGGCGTAATTGCTTTTCGGATGAGTAGGTTTTTCTTCTATGCTGATGGCATTATTGTCGTTATCGAATGCAACCACACCATATCTTTCAGGGTCGACAACAGGATAAGCAAAAATCACTGCGCCTTCAGGATTGGCGGCATCTTGCAACATTTTACTAAACCCACTGCCATAAAAAATATTATCGCCAAGTACCAAAGCGACACTATCATTTCCAATAAATTTTTCTCCAATTACAAAAGCCTGTGCGAGTCCATTTGGCTTTTCTTGTTTTTCATAACTGATTTTGCAACCCCATTGAGAGCCATCGCCTAATAAACGCATAAACTGCGACTGGTCTTCTGGTGTGGTAATAACAAGAATCTCATGAATGCCCGCCAGCATCAATGTGCTCAATGGGTAATAAATCATCGGCTTGTCATAAATGGGCATGAGTTGCTTGCTGATTCCCATTGTGATTGGATACAGTCTTGTTCCTGAGCCACCTGCGAGAATTATTCCTTTCATTATTTTGGACGATTTTTTTTAGTTTAGAATAGTTTAGAGGGTTTTGTAAGTTTAGATGGGCTTGGATATTTTAGATGTTACTTGTGATAACTGGTATTTTTTTAATTGTGCTATTTGATAAGTTGTCATTTCTATTTTGATTCTGCCTTCTTCCAAAATTTCATTTGAGATATAAGAAAGATCGTTTGAAATAATCAGTTGATTTAGTAATTCAATCGCACTGCTATAGGCAAATGTATTAAAACGCGCTTGATCTTTTGCCGTAGCTCTTGCACAACCTTCCGATATGTTTGATGCAACAGAAATTGATGCTCGTCTCATCTGACTTGTTATTCCATAACGTTCTTCAACCGGAAAATTTGCTGTCACTTTATAAATCCAAAAAGCCAATTGCCTTGCGTTTTTCCAACATTCTAATTTTTCAAAAGAGTACACTTTCATAAGTCGTTCATTTGAAAATAAAATTAGAGCGTATTAGAATAAAAGGAAAAGGAAATTACTGAAGTTTATTTAGTCAGGGAATAATTTTATTTAGTGATTTACTACTATACATAATAACTAAACCATATTCTCCATCTAAACATACTTTACCCTATAAACCTACTTTACCCCCCTAAACCCTACTAAACAACAAACCCTACCCCCCATACATCCCTTCATAATACTTCTGATATTCGCCGCTGGTCACATTATTCAGCCATTCGCTATTTGAAAGATACCAGTCGATTGTTTTGGAAAGTCCCTCTTCAAACTGTAAAGAAGGCATCCAGCCCAGTTCATTCTTTAATTTGGTGGCGTCTATCGCATATCTTAAATCATGTCCTGCTCGGTCGGTTACATAAGTAATCAGCTGTTCGCTAGCACCTGCAGGTCTTTCTAATTTAATATCCATCTGTTTGCAAAGTTCTTTTACCAATGCTATGTTTGTCCACTCATTATGACCACCAATGTTGTAAGTTTCTCCGAGTTCTCCTTTATGAAAAATTGTATCAATCGCACGCACATGATCTTCCACATACAACCAATCTCTTACATTTTCGCCTTTACCATAAATAGGAAGCGGCTTGTTGTTAATGATATTATGAATACAAAGTGGAATCAATTTTTCAGGAAAATGAAATGGTCCGTAATTATTCGAGCAATTGGAAATTTTAACCGGTAAATGATAGGTATGATAAAATGCTCTTACAAAATGATCTGAAGAAGCTTTTGAAGCCGAATAAGGACTTCTCGGATCATACGAAGTAGATTCAGTAAAAAATCCCTCATCACCCAAAGAACCATACACTTCATCTGTAGAAATATGGTAAAAAATCTTTCCATCCATCTTGCCTTTCCAAAATTCTTTGGCAGCATGTAATAAAGTAACGGTTCCCAGTACATTCGTTTTTACAAAGGCCATCGGGTCGGTAATAGAACGATCCACATGACTTTCAGCCGCACAATGTAATACCGCCGTAAACTGATGTTGATTGAAAAGCGAAGTCAATAATTCAGCATCGGTAATGTCTCCTTTAACAAAATGATAATTCGCTGCATTTTCAATGTCTCTCAGATTTTCAAGATTGCCGGCATAAGTAAGCTTGTCTAAATTGACGATTTTATACCCAGGATATTTTGTAACAAACAAGCGCGTTAAGTGCGAACCAATAAATCCTGCGCCACCTGTAATTAAAATGTTATGTTGACTGCTCATGTTTTCCCTTTATTGAATATGCAAAGAAAGGAAAATCGAAGGAGAATCTTGCGAAATTATATGATGATTTGACGAGGTGGAGGAATCGTTTTATTTGAATTTTAAACTATCTTTCGCCCTTATTTTATTGCAAAATGTACAAAGGATTTATAAGTTGGGCTGATTTTTTGCTAGTACCCTTGTACTTTCTCATCCTGTTTGTTTTCATTCTTTTCATTAAAAAAAATCATAAAGACAATATCCTGTATAAAAAATACCTAGTTAAAGGATTTGTTTTTAAAATGATTTGTACTGTTGCTTATTGCCTACTCATCTATTTTTATTGGGGCGTTGGAGATTCGATGAACTACTTCAAAAATGCACTTTATGTAAAACAATTGATGCATTCCGGTGTAGAGAATTGGAGTCTGTTGCTTAAAGATTCCGATTATTTAAAAGATGTTTATAGCTTGGATGGCAGCAGTAACGAACCCGGTTGGATAATAGAAAGAATGAGTTTTTTATTGGGCTATTTATCCTTTTTCAGATTTCTGACCACAAGTATGTTGTTGGCTACTTTAGCTTATTCGGGTATGTTTAAAATGTTTGAAGCTTTTTGCAAACTGATGCCTGAATGGGACAATCGATTGGCTTGGGCGGTACTGTTTTTCCCAACCGTTACTTTTTATGGTTCAGGAATTTTAAAAGACACAGTCTGCTTTGCGGCTATGGGCTGGATTGTTTATGGAATCGTTCAGATTTTTTATACCAAAAAATTCAGACTTCGATATCTGTTTATGATGATGTTGGCTGTGGCAATGATAGCAGCTATCAAAGCTTATATCATTGCGGCCTTCATGGTACCGTTTATTGTTTTTTTGGTGATGTTGTTGGTTCGAAAAATAAAGATTGTTTTTTTCAGAAGATTGTTTTTCCCTGTTGCGATAGTTTTATTGGTTGTTGTTTACCAACTCAATGCTGCTGCAGTTGATAGTCTGCTCGGAAGATTTGCCATTGAAAAATTATTCGACAACATCAAAGAACAACAGCAATCTTATTTGAATTCTGAAGATTTCAGTGGTGGCTCTGTTTTCAATATCGGAACCATAGAACCCACGCTCAGCGGCTTTATCAGCAAAATGCCTGCAGGTATCAATGCTACATTATTCAGACCTTATATTTGGGAATCAAAAAATGCGTTGATGATATTTGCCGGATTGGAAAATTTCATTTTGTTGCTCATCACTATTTGGATTATTGTCAAGACAGGAATTTTTAGATTCATCAAAACGATATTCACCGATCCTTATGTGTTTTTGTTTTTGATCTACACTTTTATTTTTGCGGCGATCATCGGCTTGTCAACAGCCAACTTTGGAACCTTGGGAAGGTATCGCATACAAATCATTCCATTTTATCTGGCAGGCATCTTGTATGTATGGTATTTGAAAAAGATTACAATCCCGAAAAAGCAACATGAAAAAACTGGATGATTTCACTGACATCAAAATGTTTGGCTCTTTCCAGCGCTTTTGATTCAAACTGCTTTCTCAGTTTTTCATCATCATACATTTTTCTCATCGAAGCGGCTAAATTGGCTACATCATTTACAGGAGTCAAAATGCCATATTCGGCAATTTCATAACTGCTCTTGGCTGAATAATGAAGATCGGTTCCAGGCGCCAGTAACTCTCGCGGACCAGATTTGCAATCAGTAGAAATAATCGGTTTTTCACAAGCCAATGCTTCTAATAATACATTGGGGAAACCTTCTACATAAGAAGTAAGAATATAGCAATTACTGCGCTTAACATACTTAAATGGGTTATTATCAAACCCTGTAAAAATCACTTGATTCTTCATGCCCAAATCACTCACTTTCTTTTCAAGCTCTTCTCTTTGTGCACCAGATCCTACAAGTATCAATTTAACAGGCAAATGTTTGATGATGAAAAAAGCATCAAGCATGAAATTGATATTTTTCTCCTTTCTGAAACCGCCAACAGAAATAAAATAAAAGCAATTTTTTTCGAAATCAATATTACAGGGCTCCATGGACTGCTTTTGAATGGTAGCAATATCCAACGGATTGTAAATCACCTGCATTGGTTTTTTTACATGAAAATTCTCCTGCAAATCCTGTTTGGAAGCATAAGAATTTACCAAAACCAAATCTGCTCTTTTGTAAGAAAATGAAACCAGCTTTGTCGTAATCTTTCTGAAAAGCCATGAATTAGAAGCCAATATTGTAGTCTGGTGTGTTCTTTCACACATGATAATTGTTCCTTTAAACCTCCACAACGTTCTCATCAATGCATTGATATAGCAAGGACGATTTAAAAAAGTAACAGAAGTTTTGATATTGTTCTTCTTGCAATATTTGAAAATCTTGTAAGACAATAATGGCAATTTCAAAAATATTGAAATGGGATTTTCATGCAAAGGCTGACCTAAATCAAAAATGGGAATGTTCTTTGGAATATCATATTCTACCTGCTTGTTATACATGGCCAGATGAATATCAAAATCATCATTCAGATGGCGCAATAAATGAGACACTACCCTTTCCGCTCCTCCAAGTTCAAGTGAATTAATAAAAATTAGTAGTTTAGGCTTCATTATTGCTTAAGCAGATAGTTTTTGTTTTGAGTCTGCAAATATCTGCAAAAAATCTTTATCAATTTTAATTGGTTGTAAAAACACCGAGGAATAATTTTTCCCATTTCTCCATCATAGACTTTGTGCTATATGTCTCTAATGTAAATTCTTGAATTTTTTTTCTATCAAATGGAAATGAAGCGGCTTTATCTATTGCATTTGCAAATGCATCTTTATCATTAGGTGGAACTAGAAATCCATTGACATTAGGTTTGACTACTTCATTGATACCGCCCGGCGCATCAAAGCAAACAACAGGAATGCCCAATGCATTCGCTTCCAGCAACACATTTGGAAAACCTTCGTAATGCGATCCCATTAAAAACAAATCAGGTTGTACAACTACATTATAGGGTAAGGTTTGTGCACCTGCAAACAAAACATGTTGTTGCATTTTCAAATCAATTGCCAATTGATTTAATGAAGACATCATTGGACCGTCTCCAATGATCGTATACTGAAAAGGTGTTGTTGTTTTTTGTAGCGCACGTAAGATATTGTCGATTCCTTTTTCTTCTGATAATCGTGCAACAGTAATGTACCTGCGTGTTGTTTCAGGTTTAAGAGATTCTTTCCAATACTCTGGCAATACAACGGCATTATTGATTATAGATGTTTTGCTTTCCGGAATGTTATAATGCGTCAACAAATCCTGTTGCATGTATTTCGACTGACAAACGATGTGGTCAAATTTGCGATAACATAATTTCAATAAACGATTAAATAAGGCAGGAAATTTATTACGATGGGTATTGATACTTACAATGCTAGATTCTCTCGCAATGAATATTGTTTTTTTAGGAAATAGAAATCTGAAAATGGCAAACAACAAATTCAGATGATTAGCTGTTGACAATACAATATCTGGTTGTTGTTTATCAATGATTTTCTTCAAATCAAAAACAGCCTTTCGAATATTTTTTTTATTTAAGCTGATAACTTTTACCGCATGATTGGTAACCTTATAAAAAGGATTTTCGTTGTTGATAATAACCAACGTGGTTTCGAATTTTCGATTGTTGATGTTGTTGCAGATATTGAGAACATTTCTTTCTAGCCCGCCACATTCGAGTGAAGGCACCGCTATCAACAATTTTACTTTATTTGAGGCTGAATTTTCCTGCATTGAAAATCAGTTTGATTTTTTATTTTTTTCCTATGTAAACTAGGTTTGCATTTTTGGATGTTCGAAATGCATTTTTCAATCTGTCTACTAACAAGTGCGCGTAGCCGTTTTTACCATACCATTGGATATTAACTCCTGCACAAAATTTAGGTTGAAAGGTAAATTCTTTCATCATCTTTCCTAAATTATTTACATTCCAGCTTCTGATGTGTTGCATGTGATGAAAGGTGGCGCCACAATCTGCACAATGCACATGCGTCTTTTCTAAATCCTCATCATTAGGTGTGGTAATCACAATCGTACCACCAGGCTTTAAAATTCTGTGAATTTCTTTAAGCGTTCCGTGAAGATAATTATCAGTCAAGTGCTCGATGGTTTCAATAAGAAATACCATATCGAAATAATTATCCTCGTATACAGATGGCAATGAGGTAATGTGATTACAGCCTCTGAACATTTTTTTGTCTTTATTTTTCAGGTCTGTTTCTTTTGCCGGATCTTCTGTAAAATCGCAGGCATAAATTTCAGCGTTAGTATAATTGATCAAAAGATAATCTACCAAATATCCTTTGCCCGTTCCATAATCTAAAATCTTTCCTTTGATGGGAGTGATTGAATTCACCAATTTCAATACTGCAGGACCGGCCTGTTGTGTAAACCAAGTATTGTCATAAGGTTTGTAATTGTTCCTGAAATTCCAGAATTTTTCTACTTTCTCGTCTGTCCATTCCAGCATATGTGGCTTATACTCATTACTCATTGATATCTTAATTTAATCTGACTATTTAGAATGCTTGCAAAAATAAACTTATTCTGAATAGCGTTACTGCTGAATTTTATGGAGACTCGATTTATGCTGATATGAATAATAATTAAACAAGGCGATAAAGAAAACGATAATACACAGATTTACCGCCATACCCTTGCCCTGAAAGAAATAAGCCAATGTGGCTGCGGTAATCATGTTAATCAGCACCACTGAAAATATGTTCCTGACTGCTGTTTTCTTTCTACCCTGAATGATCAGCAGTTGAAAATAAAAAGATCCGAATGGCGAAAACATAACGGCAATACTCATGATTCGCAAAATATCTATAGCATAGCCAGTATCTTGAATGTTGTGTTTGCCGCTTAGAAATCGAACAATATATTCAGCTCCGAAAAATTGAGCTATTGCCAATAGAGAAAAGCCTACTGCAAAATAACCGCTGAGTTTTTTTACGTTGTTTTCAAACCCTGTTTGTGATGTTTTGAATAATTGAGTAAGATGCGGATAAAACGTACGGTTTGCCACTGAAGTCAACATGCTTAAAGCGCTATAAATTTTTTCTGAAATAGCGTAATAACCTACCATCAGCGGATTGGTAAAGTACTGGAGGATAAACAAATTGATGGTTGAATACAATGGTACCAATATGATACTTGAAAATACATAGGCACTTTCTTTGAAAAAAGCCATGACAAACCTTTTAGGGGCAAATATAAATTTCCATGAAAAGCTTTTTAACAATAGAAAAAATCCGATAAGTCCGGCAATGAAATTTCCTATAGAAACCGCAAAAACCGCCATTACAATATCATCTGATTTTTTTACAAAAAATATAATCAGCAAAAATGAAATGCATTTTGAAATAAAAGTAACCACTGTAATGGAACGCATTTTTTGTATGCCTTGAAAATACCAATCTGGGAATAAAATATTCCCTAATAAATACAAACTCGCTATAAGTAAATAAACAAATTGATGACGAAGCATCGGAACAAAAAGAGAACTCAGCAGAAATAAGGCTATTGGAATGATAAATAAAATAATCTTGATAAAAAATACAGCACTAATAACATTATTGGTGTGAAGGTCTTTGCCCACATTTCGGGCTATTGCTTTTGTGGCGGATAAACCAAATCCAAAAGACACCAGCAAATCAGCATACATAATAACCGCCTGAATGAGCGAGAACACGCCAAAGCCTTCCACGCCAAGTATGCGAACCAAATAAGGAAAGATAATCAATGGAAATAATAACGACAACCCTTGTACGACCGACAAAGAAATAAAATTATCTATGATGCGCTTTTTGTGTGTCGTCATTACAATTGAAAGGTGTAAAAATAATTTAAATAAGGGTAATAAAAGGTTTCAAAGGTTTGGGATGTTCAAAAAGTTCAAAAGGTTGATGGCATTTTTTGCTATTATTTATGTTTCGTTTTTTAATGCTAGCCCACCGTTTCAACGGTGGGTGGATAAAAATATTCAAAACCTTTCGATGCCGCCCACCGTTGAAACGGTGGGCTAAATAAAAATGTTTTAAAGATTTGGGAGGTTCAAAAAGTTCAAAAGGTTGATGGTATTTAAAAACCTTTTGAACTAATTGAACCTACCAAACCTGTTGAACCTTCCCTTACAGATTCACCCAATTCGTGCCATCGAATCCTTGCAAAACGGGCCCGCCGGTGCAATCGGTACAAAATCGAATCATACCGGCAACAGGTGTAGCAGGACGCTGCGCAGAAGTACCAACAGGCACTATAACTGCACCCGTTCCTTTTATATCAAGCTCGGCTCTTGGCTGATTGGCTCCTATTTCAGAAGTAGCGTTGATGGTTGTAAACCCATTTCTCATCATCGTAAAACTGTTTCTTCTGTTGGCATCATTGGTTCCATTACCTATCGCAAATAACATTTCTGATGGCAAATAACTGCTTCCCTGATATGCCGACAGGGTATCATTATAATGACCAAATGCACTCATAGCAAAACTGTTGGATAGATTGTAATAATTGGCTGCAAGCGAATTTAAGTTTGACGGCTTGTTATAAGAACCCAATGCAATAGAAGCATAACCTGTATTGTAATTGGCCACACCGGCATTGAAGGTTGCAGCTCCGGGCACCGTTGCATTTAAAGATAAATTTCTAGCCGAAATATTATTGTAACCTAATGAACTGGCATATTGAACATTCTTATTGATGATGTTACTCAAACCTCCTGCAATAGATGCATAACCACTGTCTTTATTCAACTGACCTAAAGCCACTGCTGATTGAAAATAAACCGTGTTCTCTTTACCAATGGCACCGAGATAATTTCCTTCTGCTGTATTGTTATAACCAAAAAGCGTATTATCGATTCCATTATTGATGGTATTGTTCTCTCCTCCTGCAAAATGACCATTGCCTGCTAAAGTTTTATTATTTTTTCCAAACAACTGATTATAACTTCCATCAATTGTATTTCCAATACCGGAAGCTGTATTGTAAGATCCTGTTTTTAATACATTGCCTTCTCCAAATACATTACCTGAATTTCCTGAGCGAATTTCATTGCTATAACCCAATGCATTGCTGTAGGAAACGCCTGAATAAATTTTATTTTTCAATCCCATGGCAAGCGATGACCAACCAGTATCTCTGTTTTCTTGTCCAAATGCAACAGCAGACTGATAAGCCGTTACATTTTGGAATCCTGCTGAGAAACTATACGGAGACAAATTTTTATTTTGATAGCCCATCGCCACAGAAGCCTCTCCAGCAGCGGTATCTGCATAACCAGAGCTCCATGCGTAATTACCATAAGCGACATTGTTTTTTCCTTCAGCATGACTATAACCACCACTTGCTGTTAAGCCTGTTCCCGTTAATGATACAATGCCTTGTCCGTTACCGTTAGTGCCTGCGGTTAAATTATTGCTGTGATAAGGCCATGTCGTATTGGAGCCGCCGCCACCTACGCTGATGCTTGCCCAAACATTATTATTCTTATAGAGATAAATGCAATTACTGTCTGTATTGAAAATTATCATCCCGCTTAATGGCGAAGGAATCGATTGCATTTGAACCGTTGTCAATCTTGGTAAAGTCAATGCTTTATTGGTACTTTCCAGTTCAAGAATGGAGCCCGGCGAATAACTGTTAGGATTATCACCAATCTTCACTTGAGCATTAATGCCAATAACTAATAACGCATTCATAACTGTTAACCATAAACGTAATTTCATTTTGTCATTTTTTTAAATGATAAAAAAGTTTTTTTAATTCATATTTATCCAAGCAACACCATTGAAATATTCAAACTTCTTAGTCTCGCTGTTAAACCTGATCATTCCAACAATAGCATAATCTCTTTTCACAGCATTAATAACAATATCCGTCAACCCAAAATTATCAAGTTTGGCGCCATTATTATATGTAATGGGATACCTGTCATTCATACCGTTATAGCCAATAGAATCCGTCAATGACAATGGCATGTTGAGATCCAATTTGATTATGGAATTGTTGACTATACTGATATTATTGATTGACAAAGACGGGTTGTTGAAAAAGAAATAATCCTTACTTGCCTGATTTACAGATTGCATCGCATGGGCATAAAATGGAAGAAAATAAACAGTCTGACTATCCGTATACATGGTGAAAAAATAAGGACTGCCTCTTTTTTTCACGAGTGTTAAATTGCAAATGACAAAGCGTCCCAAACTGTCTTCTACCTTAAAACTAATAGTGTCTTTATTGGGAATCAAAGTTGCAGGAGTAGCTTGACCAAATATTTCACCTGTCGAATAATTCATGTACATCCATTCAGGCGCTTTTAACATTGAATAAGTTAGTGGCATTTGATCGGTTAGTTGCTGTGCCGTAAAATTGCTTCTGATGGGATAATAATAAGACATCCCACCATACACAGAATCTTCAGGTAAATTAACCAATTGCGCACGGTCTTGTTCTGTATATTTTAAAATCACTTGCATGGCTTTGGTAGTAACAACATGCTGGTAGCCGGTTTCATCAAGATAATAATTGAACTCTCCTCCTGTTCCTTCCAACGCTTTGGCAACAGAATCTACGTAATACAGGTGTTGAAATGCCCCATTAAAACAACAAGCGTCATATCGATTATTTATTTGCAACATTTTTCTTGCTGGCGCCAAACAGGAAAGTGTATACAATTCATGATAATCCAACAAATTTCTGAATACAGGTGCATAATATTGTTCCGCATCTCCAGCTGAATAATAATAATTTCTTACTGCAATCGGCCATGATCCTGCAACAGGAAAAGACATACTGATAGTAGAATCAATCGCTGGATAGACTGATGTTGTCCATCCTCCACCTGATAATCCCATCATATAAATGGAAGTATAATTGCTTCGCCCTAAAGCATTCAGTCCTGCAATCAATGGTTTAAAAAACAAACCTAGCGGATATGTGTACAGGCTATCAGAAAAAAGTTGATCATGCCTATTGTTACCGCATGAATATCCACTCCGTGGATTTAACTGATAATGAACCATAGGCACAGCCAAAACCGTATATCCTTGTTCAATAAGCTTAGGAATCACAACGCCATTGGAGGTGTTTCCAGCATTGTTAATCACATCTTCAGCAATGGCCGTACCTGCACAATGCCCTGAATGATAAATGAATAATTTACCATTACTGTTATGTGGATGAAAAAGATACAGTTTCGCTTTTGAAGGAAAATTTGTGGTATTGGCATCTATTGTTACCTCAAGCTTATCTATGGAATCAAGATTTCCATTGGGATACATGATACCTGAATATGGAAATGTACTTAGATAATCTATGCTATTTACATTTGAAACAACAGCATCAGGCATGGCATCGTAAGGAAATCCGGTTGGACCAAAAATTCTTTTAATTAATGTATCACGGTAAAAACGGGCGTTGGCTTCGGTTACTTTAATCTTACCTACTCTTTGAGCAGATACTATTAATTGATTTGAAAGTAAAATCAAAATCAAAGATGACCGAAATATTGAAAAGCCGAACTTCAAGCTGTTGTTGTTTTAGCGTAAATTTTCTTTAGCGTACAAGATAAAGATATTATGAGGTATATGGTTTTTTTATAAGGTCTATTTTTAAACAGTTTTGTGTAAAACAACAAAATACTAAAATCGAAAGTTATCTTTGCAGTTATGCATTACGCTTCGGTTGAAAACATTTCCAAATCTTTTGGAATCAGAACACTTTTCAGAAACATCACCATCAATATTGAAGAAGGAGATAAAATTGCACTTGTAGCCAGAAATGGTTCAGGTAAATCGACCTTAATGAAAATCATTGCGGGTTTCGATACGCCTGATTCCGGTACGGTATGGGTTCATAAAGACATTCGTACGGTCATGTTACAGCAAGATCACGATTTCAATCCGGCTCAAACCATTTGGGATAATGTACTTCGATTGGATAACCCGGTAGTGAAAGTGGTAAAAGAGTATGAAGAATTTCTTGAAAAAGGTTCTGATAATCACGACCAATTGGCTGAATTGATGAGCAGGCTTGATGATTTAAACGCCTGGAATTTTGAAAGTGACCTCAAACAAATTTTAGGCAAACTGAATTTACACCAGCTCAATGAAAAAGTAGGCAATCTCAGTGGCGGACAAAAAAAGCGTGTGGCGCTTGCTCAAGCGTTAATAGAATCTCAATTACATGAAGGCCGATGTTTGTTGATTTTGGATGAACCTACCAACCACCTTGATGTAGGCATGATCGAATGGCTAGAAGAATTTTTAAGTTCACAAAAAATCACACTTTTACTGGTTACGCATGACCGTTATTTTCTGGATGCCGTTTGTAATGAAATTGTAGAAATCGATGAAGAAAAAGTTTACGTATACAAAGGCGATTATGATTATTTCCTGGAACAGAAAAGTTTGAGGGTTGAAATTCAGCAAAGTGAATTACAAAAAGATAAAAACATTTTCCGCAAGGAGCTAGAGTGGATGCGCAAACAACCTAAAGCACGTACGACAAAAAGCAAAAGTCGTCAAGATGCATTTACGGAAGTTGAAGACCGCGTAAAACAACAAAAAGAAGTTGCTGAAGTAAGTTTACAAGTTAAGATGACCAGACTCGGAGGTAAGATTCTGGAAATGAAAAAAGTTAATAAAGCTTATGGTGATTTGGTCATCATGCAAGGCTTTGATTATACTTTCAAAAGAGGCGAACGTATTGGCGTGGTTGGAAAAAATGGAGTAGGTAAATCTACATTTCTAAAAATCGCTTTACAATTGGAACAACCAGACAGTGGAAAAATCAATCACGGCGATACGGTTGTTTTTGGAAATTTCAGTCAGGAAGGACTTATATATAAAGAAGACAAACGCGCTATTGAATATGTAAAATCTATGGCTGAGTTTTTTCCATTGGCAGATGGCTCTAAAATTTCGGCCAGTCAGTTTATGGAAAAATTTGGGTTCACAGGCGAACAACAATATACTTTACTTAGTAAATTAAGTGGTGGAGAAAAAAGAAGATTGCATCTGATGAGCGTGCTGTTCCTGAATCCTAATTTTCTGGTTTTGGATGAGCCCACCAATGATTTGGATTTACAAACATTAAGAACATTAGAAGAATTCCTATTGGAATATCCGGGATGTATTTTAATTGTGAGTCACGATCGTTATTTCATGGACAGAATGGTAGATCATTTATTTGCATTCGAAGGTGATGGTATCATCAGAGATTATCCAGGAAATTATACGCAATACAGAGAAGCGATGTCAAAAGGTTTGCTGGAAAAAAATCCACAGCAAATCATGAAAAACAATGAAGACAACAACGAGCCTATAGTTGCAAAAAATACAACCGTTACTTCAAATTCAAACGCACCTAAAAAGCTTTCCTTCAAAGAAAAATTCGAATTGGAAACAATCGAAAAAGAAATGCCAGAATTGAATAAAGAAAAGCAATTGCTAGAAGAAAAAATGAGCAGTAATCTCTCTTACGAAGAATTGCAACAAGCTGCAGCACGTATCAGTACTATCATCCAGCTACTTGATGAAAAAGAATTGCGTTGGCTAGAGCTTAGCGAAAAAACTACATAATACCTTGCTGATGACAATCAATTAATCCTTTGACGCTTATTATAAATAAGCGTTTTTTGCAACCATAGATTTGCCTTGTAATTATTATTTATCAATTTTAAAAACAAGGAGGAATTATGTCTACAAGAGCATTAATCAGAAATGGTAGTACTTTACCTACAGTATTTGAAGATTTTTTTAAACCATGGAACGAATGGTTTGACAACAGCAGTTCGGCATTGGGAAGAACGTTGAACATGCCTGCAGTAAACATCACCGAAACAAAAGAAGAATTTAAGTTGGCTTTTGCTGTACCTGGAATGAAGAAAGATGATTTCGACGTCAATGTGGATGGCAACATGTTAACTGTTAGTTGTGAGAAAGAAGAGTCCAAAGAAGAGAAAGAACATCAATACACCCGAAAAGAATATAATTATTCTTCTTTTAGCCGTAGTTTTTCTTTACCTGATGAAGTAAGTAAAGACAATATACACGCTAGCTATACTGATGGCGTGTTGTATTTGCAACTTCCAAAAAAAGAAGAAGCTAAAAAACTGTTGACAAAAAGCATTACGGTTAAATAGTAATTATCACTCTGGTAAAACAGCTCACCATTTGTGTGGGCTGTTTTTTTTCAATACTATCCTCATGATTTAAATTTTTTGGTGAAATGATTCTCGTCAGTTAATAAATTGGGCAACTTTTTAACTTACACATCAAAATAAGTAAATGACGAATAATATTATAAGTATTTCTACTTACCGTTTTAAAGTTAACATGATGAAAAACACGATTAGCAAACAATTAATGTATGAGGCAGAAACTTGGAAGCGGTGTATCGCTTTCATGCAGTCTGAGCTTGTATTTATGAAAAATAGAATCTCTCAGATATTGGTGGAAATGCCCGACAAGTCATTGCTTGATTCTATCGAGCATTATCAGCATCTTTTTATAGAGCTGGAGAAGTCGCTTAATTTATTCCGATTGGATATTACCGAGCAAATAGAGCTCATCAAAAAAAATCATGAGATTTCTATTGTTCATTTGAATGAAAAACTTGTCAAACAGAAAAAATTAAGAACAGAAATCGGAATGGCAGAAAAGTTATTTAATAAGATGAAGTTTGAATTCAATTTGTCTTTTTCAAGTAAACTAACGAAGAGAATTAAATAAAAAATCACGTTTGGTGTTTGGTCGCTGCGCTTGTTTGGTGTTAGTTGTTTTGAGTAATGTTTGTTCAAAAGGTTTCAGAGGTTCAATGAGTTCAAGACGTTAGATTTCATTCAGAAAAAACCTTTTAAACTATTTGAACGTATTCAACCTTTTGAACAAATTTTCTAACAACCCCTTTGGGGGGATTCAGGGCTCTCCTACTTATACCCTTTCACCTTTTTCAATTCTTCCACTGTTGCCGGTATCAAACTAATGGCAGTTCCACCGCCTGGTGCCAACATCAATCCTAATTTTGTTTTAGCATCCACTAAAAATTTTTCTATCACATAAGCTTCAGGATTATTTTTCCAATCAGCATCAACAGCATCACGATAAATAGTAGCGATGTACTTTGTTCCTTTATTTAAAAAATCAAGCGATACTGGCAATGATCTTGCACTTTCATCAGTGATGGCGCCAATGAACCAGTTCTGTGTTCCTTTTCCTTTTCTAGCTTCTATGATATAATCTCCGGGTTCTGCATCTAATACTTTTGACTCATCCCAATCTACAGGCACATCTTTTATAAATTGAAATGCATCCATATGTGCCTCATAGTTTTCCGGTAAATCAGCCGCCATTTGCAAAGGGCTGTACATAGTAATGTACAAGGCTAGCTGCTTGGCTAAAGTTGTGTGTACTTGTTCTTTTTTGGTAGGATTGTAACTGCTCATTTTAATTTTGAAAATACCGGGAGTATAATCCATTGGACCGCCCATTAATCGGGTAAATGGTAAAATGGTTTCATGTTCGGGCATATTACCAACACTCCATGCATTGAATTCATTACCACGAGCTGCTTCACAAGCAAGCCAGTTAGGATAGGT